>JAFWKY010000006.1 GCA_017514105.1 Candidatus Saccharimonadota bacterium | reverse complement strand
AATTTCAAACATTACTGTACCAGCCTTTACCTTAGCTACGTAAAATTGTGGTTCACCTTTACCGGAGCCCATTTTTACGTCCAAAGGTTTCTTAGTGACTGGGGTATGTGGGAAAATCCGAATCCAGATTTTACCACCACGCTTAATATAACGTGTAATCGCCTGACGTGCAGCCTCGATTTGGCGACTATTGATGCGTTCATTGTCTAGAGACATCAAACCAAAATCGCCAAATGCTACTGTATTGCAGCGAGTTGCTACGCCAGCATTTTTACCTTTGCGAACCTTGCGGTGCGCTACTTTCTTTGGAATTAAAATCGCCATATTATTTCTCCCCCTTGTAAATCCAAACCTTCACGCCGACGATACCAGCAATTGTTGGTGCGTGATGGCAGTAGAAATCAATATCAGCACGAAGCGTGTGTAGAGGCACCGAACCTTCAATGAATTTCTCACGACGGCTCATCTCGGCGCCATTTAGACGTCCAGATACCTCAATACGCACACCCTTAGCGCCAGCGTTCATAGTTGACTGAAGCGCGGTCTTTACTGCGCGGCGGAAGTTCATACGCTTTCCAAGTTGAAAACCGATGTTCTCAGCCACGAGTTTGGCGTTAAGTTCTGGCTTTTTGACTTCTTCTACGTTGATGCGGATAGGACCGTCAACGATTTTCTCAATTTGTTTCTTGAGTTCGTTGATGCCTGCACCTTGCTTGCCGATTACGGCACCTGCCTTGGCAGTCAAAATCGTAATCGTTGTAAGGTTGGCAGAACGATCAATGTTGATGCGTGCGATTGTTGGACGGCTCTTGAAGCGGTTCTCAATAATCTCACGAATCTTTACGTCTTCCACTAGCCAATGACGAAAGTCGCTCTTGCGGGTAAACCACTTTGATGACCAGTCCTTGCTAATCTGGAGACGGTAAGAGATGGGATTAACCTTCTGACCCATATTACTTTTTCTCCTTATCTGCCTTCTTGGCTGGCTTATCGCCTTTCTTGGCCTCAGCCGCCTTGTCGGCAGTCTTTTTTACTTTTTCTTCGCCTGCGACCTCGACAAAGATGTTACTACTAATCTTCTCAAATGGCAAAGCACGACCACGAGATGCTGGTACGTAACGGCGCATACGAGTGCCACTCGTTACAGAGATACGAGCAATCCGAATCGTCTTTGGATCAATCGATTTACCTGAATTATTAAGCAAATTAGCGTTTGCAGATTCCACAGCCTTTAATACTGCTCTTGCTGCACGGCGTGGGGTATTTTCAAGAATTACCACCGCGTCAGATACATAACGATCGCGAACTAGCGACGCAACAATGTTGGTCTTGCGTGGTTGCGAATCAATGCCTTTTTCATATGCGTGTGCAAAAATCGTAGCCATAATTAGTTAGTTCCTTTCGCAGCAGCAGCCTCAGCAGCTTTTTTGCCACCGTGGCGTTTGAATTTACGAGTTGGCGCAAACTCGCCGAGTTTGTGACCGACCATATTTTCGGAAACGAAAACTGGTACATGGACCTTGCCATTATGGACAGCGATTGTCCTACCTACCATTTCTGGCGAAATAGTAGACTGGCGAGACCAAGTTTTGATCACAGTGCGATCTTCGGCGGAGAGAGCAGCAACCTTCTTCGCGAGTTTATAGTCTACAAATAGACCTTTCTTAAGACTCCGAGACATTATTTCCTCTTTCCTTCGTGGCGACTGCGCACGATCATCTTATTAGTTTTCTTATTATGACGAGTACGGTAACCGAGCGTCAACTGACCCCAAGGTGTACGAGGAGCCTTGCCGCTACCGTGACGACCACCGTCACCACCACCGTGTGGGTGATCCGTAGCGTTCATTACGACACCACGCACCGTTGGGCGGATGCCCTTGCGACGACGACGACCAGCAGCACCAATCTTTACGTTCTGGTGTTGCAAGTTTGACACCGTACCAATTGAAGCCTCACAAGTAGCAAGTACTTTGCGAACTTCGCCAGATGGCATTTTTAGAGTGGCATAGCCATCTTCCTTTGCCATGAGTTGGGCTGATGCGCCAGCCGCGCGTACCATTTGAGCACCTCTACCAGGAGTAAGTTCAATTGCGTAAACAAATGTACCTACTGGGATATTCTCAAGTGGCAAACGGTTACTATCTTCAACTTCAACCTCATCGCCAGTCTTGAACGTAGTGCCTTTGGTCATCTTGGTGTCAGCGAGTACATAATAATATGTACCGTTTTCATCTTTGACACGTGCGATACGTGCTGAACGATTTGGGTCGTACTCAATTTCTTCAATGACAAAAGTCAAATCTTTTGGTAAATTATAGGTCATCAAGCGATAATGACGCTTGACACCACCACCGCGGTGGCGCACTGTAATGCGACCTTGGTTGTTTTTACCCGCCTGTTGCTTCTTGGCCTTGAGGAGCGACTTCATCGGCTTTTTAGTCGTGATTTGGTCGTAGTCCTCAGTCGTCTTCTGACGCTGCGCCGGAGTAATCGGGCGATATGCTTTAATTGCCATTATTTATTCTCCTTACCTGCATTCTTGTCTGCCTTCTTGGTGGACTTTTCCGCCTTTTTGGCTTCCTTTGCGCTGGCTTTCTTATCTTCTTTTTCCGGCTCTTCAAATACTTTGATCGAATCGCCATCCTTCAAAGTAACGTATGCGTACTTCTTGTCCTTGCGGTAAGTGATACCAGGATAAGCATGCTTACCCTTGCTGTATTTAGTTGCCTTACCGTTGCGCACGAGCGTGCGAACATCAGTAACTGTTACTCCGAATTCTTTTTCAACGAGTTTCGCAATCTCTTGCTTGCTCATACTGAGTTTTACTGGGAAAACATAAGTACGCTTGGTTTGTTCCGCGTAGGTCTTCTCAGTAGCGCGTGGTTCTAGGATGTTGAGTTTGATTTCTGCTTCTGCCATCTTACTTCTCCTCTCCAATGAGCCATGCTTCCATTGCTGGCAATGCTGCTTCCACAACTACTACCTTGTCAGCGTTCATAATGTCAAAGACATTAAGATAAGTTGGGCGTACCGCCTTCAAATTTGCAATGTTGCGAGTTGCACGCACAGTCAATTCGTCCTTTTCAGGAACAACAAACAATATATTTGCATTACTGTCAATTTTATTGTCTGTTAATATTTTTACTATCTCCTTCGTCCTGCCCTCTTTGATCTTGAAATCTGCAATCGTTACTACTGCCTTGTCTGCATTCTTTAGTGAGAGTGCTTGGCAAACAGCCTGACGCTTTGCGGATTTGCTAATCTTCTTGGTGAAATTTTCTTCACCAGTGCGACCAAATGCCACACCACCATGACGCCAAATCGGGTTGCGGGTGCTACCAAAACGAGCGCGCCCTGTTCCTTTTTGCTTCCATGGTTTCTTGCCACCACCACGTACTTCACCACGCTTCAAAGTCTTTGCGTGTGAAGAACGAGAATTAGCAAGATATGCATCATAAGCCAATTTTACTAACTCATGATTTTCTACGGAGAGACCGAAAATATCTTTATTAAGTGTAGCCATATTACTCCTTTCCCTCCACGGTTACAATTGAGCGCTTCGGGCCAGGCACTGCGCCTTTGAGACCGATCAAGTTGTTAGCAGCATCAATATAAGCCACTACCAAATTCTTTACGGTCACAGTATCGTGTCCCATACGTCCTGGCATTTTCTTGCCTTTCCAGACTTTTTGTGGGTACATTGAACCAATTGAACCAACTTTACGAATATCACCCTTAAAGCCATGGGTATTACGAGATTCGTTAAAGTTGTGACGCTTTACCGTACCTGCATAACCTTTACCCTTGCTCGTGCCAGTGACGCTAACCTTGTCACCGAGTTTGAAACTTTCTACCGTCAAAGTATCGCCGAGTTTAATACCTTCAGGCAAAACTTCTACGCGAAATTCTTTGAGAACTTTAGGGTTGATATTTTCACCAGCCTTTTTTACATGGCCAGTAACCGACTTGCTCAGATTCTTACCCTGACCGTAGCCCACTTGCACAGCATTATAACCGTCGGTTTCGACAGTCTTTATCTGAGTCACTGCGCACGGACCGGCTTGCAGAATCGTGACTGGAGTCACAACGCCGTCTTCACCGATGATCTGGGTCATACCAATTTTGGTGCCGAGAATGACTTGCATTCTATTCCTTTCCTTTAAGTTTGTTTAACTCCACCTCTTTAAAAGGTGAAACGTCTACCCTATAAGTAGACACCTTTACAGGTTGCCGTTTTGCCTCTGTACAACAGGCAAAACTGCACTATTAAAACTAGACTTTGAGGACGGTTTCCAACGTGAGATTTGTGGACCTAACCTTGTGTCTAGAAATAACTACCTAATTATAGCACAGAAATTAATTATTTTCAAGATAATTATCAATAAAACCTTCAATTTTGCCGTCAAGCACTGCGTCCGGGTCGGTTTCTTCGTAGCCAGTTCGCGTGTCTTTGACCAACTTGTATGGCTGCAGAACGTAATTTCGGATTTGCTGTCCCCATCCGGCCGACTCGCCAGCGCGTAATTTGTCAATTGACTCAGCGTGCTGTTCCAGTTGCATTTGTACCAATTTGCCACGCAAAATCTCCATCGCCTTCTCTCTGTTTTGTAGTTGCGAGCGCTCGTTTTGAATCGCCACAACTGTATTTGTAGGAAGATGCGTAATTCGTACCGCCGAATTAGTAGTATTCACAGACTGTCCACCATGACCGCCAGAATGATAAACGTCAATTCTGAGATCTTTATCGTCTATTTGCACATCCGTATCGGCCTTGATGACTGGCAAAATCTCCACCAAGGCAAACGAAGTTTGGCGCAAATTATTCGCATTAAACGGCGACAAGCGCACCAAACGATGCACGCCATGTTCAGATTTCAGTATCCCGTATGCTTTTGCGCCCATAAAGTTATCTGTATTATCGCCACCTACTCCATTTTTCGTTATCTCGTACACAGCAGTCTTTATGCCTGCCTCTTCGCCCGCGACTTTTTCTATCAGGGCCATTTTTAGTCCATTTCTTTCCGCAAATCTCACATACATTCGTTCCAACATCCCGGCCCAGTCCATTGCTTCTGTACCGCCGGCACCAGAAGTAATTCTGAGAATTGCGTCATTCTCGTCGTATTTTCCAGTAAATCTGAGAGCCTTTTTTAATTCGGCCAGTTGATTTTCCATCGCTGCAATTTGCGTCTCGACTTCAGCGCGCAAACTATCGTCTGCAAGTTCAATTAATTCTTTGATGTCTGCAATTTGCGTATCCAACAACTGCCAAGGTTGCACTTCGTCGGAAAGTTGCGCCAAACGTTGATTTTTTTCGGTCGCCAACTGCACATTATGCCAAATTTCCGGCTCCGCAACTTCTTTTTCTAATGCGGATATTTCGCTGATTTTTTCATCAATTTTCAGTTTGTCATATACCTGTTTGAAATCTTGTTCTAGTATATTCAGACGTTTAAGTAAATCTTGCATGTATTCATTATACCATTATTTCCTGGGGGTGGGGGGTTGATTTCTTGCGCCACTCGTGCTAGATTAAAGAGTACGTTTATGAATATTTGGAACGAATTACCTAAACCATTTCTAATCTTGGCACCCATGGAAAGCGTCACCGATATCGCTTTCCGCCAAGTTATTGCTCATGCCGGACGGCCAGATTTGTTTTTTACAGAATTTACCAACGTTTCGAGTTACGCTTCCGAAAAAGGCCGCTGGAACGCCTTGGAACGCCTAAGGATTGCGCCATCAGATTCCCCTATTATTGCCCAAATTTGGGGTAAAAATCCTGAACATTTTGCGGAAGTTTCCGGCGCGCTCCAATCGCTAGGTTTTTCGGGAGTAGACCTCAATTTTGGTTGCCCAGACAAGAACGTCAATCGTACCGGCGGCGGCGCTGCCATGATCAAAACACCAGATCTCGCCACAAAATGTTACCGTAACGCCCGCGCTCACACAGAATTACCAGTTTCCATCAAAACCCGCCTCGGTTGGAGCCAACCAGACGAGTTCCGCGAATGGCTGCCAATGCTACTCCGCGAACAACCAGCCGCTCTCACAGTTCATCTTCGTACCAAAAAGGAAATGAGCAAAGTTCCCGCGCATTACGAACTTATTCCAGAAATCATCAAAATGCGCAACGAAATTAGCCCAACTACCAAACTGGTTATTAATGGCGACATCAAGGACCGCGCACATGCTCTAGAACTTCACGCCAAGTATCCGGAAGTAGATGGTTTTATGATCGGCCGTGGCGTTTTCCAAAATCCTTACTGCTTTACCGACCACCAACCCACCCGCGAAGAATTGATGGAACTTTTAAATTTGCATTTGGACTTGTACGAAAAAGCATCTTCTCGGGCACTGTCTTACGAGCCTCTAAAGCATTTTTTCAAAATCTACGTCAACAACTTCCCGGGCGCATCAGACATCCGCGCCAAACTCATGGAGACTCATTCCATTTCCGAAGCGCGCGCCATTTTAGAAACGGTTGATTTACGAAACAATGTGTTATAATTAAATTACTCATGCTAAACCTAGGTCACTGGCAATGAGAAAAGTTCAAAGTTGCGAGTATTTGTCATTTATGCTCGTAACCAGGAGCCAATAAATCAGGCTCACATAAATGACTCTAACAATAATAATTTGAAGGAGTCTTTATGAAAAACTTTAACAAAAACAAAACAGAACGCGTGGAGGTAATGGCCCTCTTCGGATACGAAATGACTCCGTGTCAGCCGCTCACATTTAGGCGACGGGGTGAATCCGAAACGGAAATTACCGATCTTTTGCAAACGCACGTTCGCTTTGCGGGCGAAGCGGTCTTGCACATCTTCGACGTTCTAGTTGGTCGGGAAAAAATGACGCTAGAGTTCAACTCTCGCGACCTTTCCTGGCATCTCACACAATAAAATATATCCCCGAAAGGGGGTATATTTTATATCTCAAACGGCAACTCACCATATCCGGGCAGCCTATCGCGATAGGCTTTTTTTAGTTCTGCCCTGCTCGCCACGCACTCAAACGGCTTCATTACGCCATCCACGCCCAAAAGTCCCTTATAGATTTCTGTCAAATCTGCATCCTCAAACAAATCATGCCCAAAAATCTTCTTTTGCTCCTCGTATGCCACAAATGGCGCAAACAACAAGTATGAGTTCGCGCACTTCGCACATTTTCCGCACCATTTCAATTCACGATTGTTCGCATCCTGTTTGTAATTCGCCACATTACAAGACGAAAACTTATCACCATATTTTGTCCAACATTTTTCTGCAAACATCTGTGCAATCGCAAGTTCGTCATATTTTTCTAGCGGCAAATCTATTGTCAAATCCGCAGAAATGTATTGTTTCACATATTCACGCAAAAGTTTCTGCGCCTCTGCCGTCTTGGACCACTGGTGGTTTACCGGCAAATCATCAATCCACGCGTGCGCTTCCATGCCTTCCATGCCAATTCCCAGCGCAATTTTGCCGCACCTGAGCAAAATCGCCTGCACCAACGCTAACGCCTCGTTGATAATCGTCACTGGCACATGACCATTCATTCCGCCAGCACGTTTTAGAGCTTCTTTGTCTATCTCACGCCGCACAATTACCGGGTTCATTTCTCCCGCGGCCTCGTCCACAATTTCTGGATAACTTTCTTGCGAAGTAATATACATTGCGTAACACTTCGCGCCCTGTTCTCGTAGCATTTCTAGTGTAAGTAGCGAATCCTTTCCGCCGCTCACCAGCACCAACACACGCTCATCTTCCAATACGTCGGCCTCAGTACTACCAGACCACGCAACCGACGCTTCGCTATTGCTGTTCACGACGCCACCGTTAGCGTCCTCGTTCGCCACAAAATGCGCCAAGTTATCCCGCGTCAGCCCATTCTCAAAAGCAAACTGGCTCAGTCCTTCCTGATAAACTTTATCAAAAAACTTCGCCTGCCACTCGTCCAATTTGCCACCGACCTTCACTTCTCTCCCAGCCGCAACTTTGTAATACGACGTACCTAGTACCATAAATGCCAAAAACAACGCCCGTTCCAAAGCTTTTTTGTCGTATCTCTCAGAGCGTTTTATCGCGAAAGTTACTTTTTCTGCAAAAGTCTCCGCACCGTTCCGATACCGAAACTCCGCCACGCCAGTTGCTTCATCAAACGAATAATTCAAAAATTCAAAACTCATTTTAATTCCTTTACTAATTCTTTGAATTTGTCGCCTCGCTCATAAAAATCTTTAAACATGTCAAAACTCGCCGCTCCAGGACTGAGCAACACCACTGGGCCAGTGCCGTTGCTTGCCTCGTAACTCTCTCCGTTCGCATCTTGCACCATCCGCCCTGCTCGCTCATTCTCGCTCAAACGCTCCGCCTCATTGCGCGCACTCACTACGGCCCTTTCCAAACTATTACTCAGCAGGTATTTTTCTGCGTCTTCACCATCCGCCAATTTTTGCCTAGTTTCGCCGATTAAAATCACTTTGAGAAGGTTCGGCGCGTCAAAAATCGCCCGTTTTTCCATGGTCAGATTTAGTCCTCGGTCTTTGCCACCCGCGATTAGCACCAATGGTCGGTCGGCGAATGCTTTAATCGCTACGTCAAGTGACGGATATGACGCCGAAAAACTATCGTCATAATAATCTACGCCGTTCAAGGTTCTTACATATTCAATATGATGCGGCAAACCCTTAAAATCTCTAAAGGCCCGCGCGATTTCCTCATAGTATTCCGATACCACATCCTCTACCGGCAGGCACAAAAATCCCGCCACTGCCAGTAACGCTGCTTCGGCATTTTCCTTGTTATGCTCTCCCGGCACACCCAGACAATTCAGCAGATTACGCATTTTTTCAGACATATCGTGTAGTGGATAAGCCAATTTATGTGCAGAAGATTCTTCCGCAACCTTCACTGACCATTTGTTGTTTTTGAAATACACCAACGTATCATCCACCGTCTGATGCCTTGCGATATTCGCCTTCGCGCCCACATAATCATCAAATCCATCATGCACATTGAGGTGGTCTGCTTCTATCCTCAATACCACCGCCACTTTCGGCGACCTTTCAAGATCCCACAACTGAAAACTACTCATTTCATACACCACGACATCCGAACTCGTCAAATCGTCCAACACATCTATCGCCGGCTTACCGATATTCCCCACTAGATAGGTTTTCTTACCAATCGCCTGAAGAATCGCAGTAATTAGCGAGCAAGTCGTGCCCTTCCCCTTGGTCCCCGTCACACCAATAATTGGCGCCGGGCACTTTTCAAAAAAATACCTCGTTACACTAGTAAAACCTTCTCTCGGATGCACAGATGGGCTCCTAAAGACCATGTCATATCCCGAAAAATCAATTCCTTTGAGGTCGTCCAACGTGAAATTATCAAAAATCTCCACCTCGTCACCTCGCCGAGAAAAATACTTCTCAACTGCTTTCCCCTCTTTACCATACCCCAAAACTGCAATTTTCATAATTCAATTATAGCACACCTAAAAATTCAGATGCGTTTCCAACCCCGAAATCACTGCCTTTTCTACTGACGACACCGTAGCAAACCCCTTAATTCCAGACCCCGCAAATTCGCGTGCGAGTTCTATCATTTTTGCCTTATCTATTCCCCGAATCAAATTCGGCACCGTATCGTACTTTAGCACACCTTCGTTCACGAAATAATTCTCTGCGTAATAATCTGCGACCTGTCCGACCGTCTGCGCTCCCATCTGAAAACGTCCCAGCGCATAAGACTTCGCTGCCTCAAAATCCCTATCCGAAATCTCGCCGTTCAGCGTCCGCATTAATTCCTTTTGAATCAAGAGGAACAATTCCTCAGCATTTTCTACGTTCACTTCACCGTCAAAATCCCAATAAGTATGATGTGAATTGCTGGCCACCGAACTGCCCATCCCATAGACCAAACCTTTTTTCCGCGCTGCACCAAAAATTCGTGAATTGGTCGTCCCATTCAAGATATGGTTCAGACAATTCATTGCAAAAACTTCGTTAATTTCCAGATGTCGCGGCGTCACCAAAGAAAAACCAAAGGTGATATTAGAGGCATCTTTGCGGCGAATTGATACTGCCTCCGAAGAATGAAGATCTGCCCGTGGAATCTCAAACTTCTCGCCTTCCTTAAGTGGCCATTTTTCTAACTCATTGATAATTTTGTGTTTGCGCCCACGAATCTTGCCCGCAATAATAAAAAGCATATTCTTCGCCGTATGCGTACGACGATAGTGCTCGCGAATGTCTTTCAGTTCAATATTTGAAATTGTCTTCAGGCGTTCCGGTAAGTCCAAAATCTCCTCACCCACCGCCTGCTGCACTCGTGGCCAAAGCAAACGATAATAATCATTCATATATCCGGTCAACTCCGACCGCACATTGGCCTTTTCCGACTTTAGTTCTTCCTCATTGAATCTCGGTTCGCAAATAGACACTCGCTGCAGTTCCATAATCCTATCCCACTCAAAATCTGCACATTCAGTTTCATAGCATACCGACACATCACTAGTCCAAGCATTGTGATAAGCACCGTTTTTGGTGAACTCTGCCTCAAACGCCTGCTCGTCACGAAACTTCGCATTAGCACCAAATGCCAGATGCTCTACCACGTGCGGTAACTCATAGATATCGCGGTTTTTCGCATAGAGCATACCCGCACGAAATTCTACTCGCGTCGCCATTACGCTGGCACCAGGGATATTTATCAACAACCCCTTGGCGCCATTTTTTAGTTGTACCTCTTCTACAGAATGTTTCATATACCCAAATAAGTTGACGGAAGATTACTTTCTTTTTCCTTTTTTCTTGGATTTCTTCTTCTTAGAACTCTTCTTGGAGTTCTTTTTTGCTGGTCTAGACGGTGCCTTTACGCCCGCACCAGGTGTTTTCTTCTTGAATTCGTCATCCAAGTTCTTGTCTCCGGCCGAAACCTCGTTCACACCCTTCTCGGTCTGCGATTCTGCCATCTTGGTGAGTTCAGACTCGTATTCTTCGCCATCCATCACATCATCCGCGCGTGCTTCCGCTGGGGTAATAGTTAGCAAAATCTTTAGTACTTCTTCGCGCAAGTTTCTCTGTAAACCATCAAATAGCTTTTGCGACTCAGAGCGATACTCTACCAACGGATCGCGCTGGCCTACGCTACGCCAATGAATTCCTTCACGCAAATGTTGCATATTTTCCAAATGTTGCATCCAGAGCATATCGAGTACCTTCAGGTAAACTTCGCGCTCTACCTTACGCATAGTTTCAGGACCAAACTCCTCTTCCTTTTTCTTGTAAGCCTCTTCAATTGCCTCAAGTGCTAACTTCTGACGTTCCTTTTCCTTGCGCTTTAGACCGATACCATGAATCAAATCATCATCAAAGTTAAATATCGCTTTGAACTCTTTGTCAAAGTTCTTGTTTACGCGTGACGAAAACATCGTAAGCGCCTCGGCTTCATCGCGCATCAAACGCTTGATTTCTGGATAAATATCATCACCCATCAAAATCTTACGACGAATCATGTAGACAACTTTACGATGACGGTTGATTACGTTATCGTACTGCACCACATTCTTACGCGAGTCAAAGTTGAACCCTTCAATACGCTTCTGCGCCGACTCCAAAGTCTTTGAGATGGACTTCGTTTGAATCGGGGTGTCTTCGTCCACGCCTAAACGAGTAAGCAACATCTTTACTCTATCGCCCTGGAAAATTCTCATCAAATCGTCTTCGCAACTCACAAAGAATTGTGTCGTACCAGGATCGCCCTGACGACCACCACGACCACGCAACTGATTATCCACGCGCCGCGAGTCATGACGTTCCGAGCCAATCACCACTAGACCACCGAGTTCTGCCACTCCTTCGCCCAACTTAATATCCGTACCACGACCTGCCATATTCGTTGCGAGCGTGATCGCGCCCTTTTCGCCAGCCTTCGCGATAATTGCCGCCTCACGTTCATTATTCTTTGCATTCAAAATCTCATACGGCAGCCCAAATTGATCCAGATATCTCGCGATTTCCTCGTTGTTGGCAATTGAGCCAGAACCCACCAATACCGGTTGACCTTTTTCGTGATATTTCTGAATCTCCTTAGCAATGGCTTTTAGTTTGCCAGCCTTGGTTTTGTAAATCAAGTCGTCTTTGTCAACACGTTGAATTGGACGATTCGGTGGAATCTGAATCACATCCAGCGCGTAAATCTGTTGGAACTCCTCCGCTTCCGTGAACGCAGTACCCGTCATACCAGACAATTTATTATACAAACGGAAGAAATTCTGGAACGAAATCGTTGCAAGCGTCATAGATTCTTGTTTTACTACCACGCCTTCTTTTGCTTCAATTGCCTGATGCAAACCTTCATTATAACGACGTCCCTGCATCAAACGCCCAGTATGTTCGTCTACGATAATCACTTCACCAGAATTCGTTACCACGTAATCTTTATCACGTTTGAACAAAACTTCTGCGCGAAGCGCCTGCTCCATGTGGTACACCAAGCGCGTATTTGCCGTAGAATATAGATTCTTTACGCCCAAAATCTGCTGAACTTTCTCAATACCTTTATCTGTCAGAGTTACCGAACGACGCTTTTCGTCAAGTACGTAGTCCTCCGGCGTTAATCTGTCGGCAATTTTTGCGAATTGATAATATGCTTCTGGATTATCGCCCGCTGGAGCACTAATGATAAGTGATGTTCGCGCCTCATCGATCAAGATTGAGTCTACCTCATCCACAATTGCAAAATTCAACTCTCTCTGGCGCAAATACTGCACTTCGCTAGTCATATTATCACGCAAGTAATCAAAGCCAAACTCATTATTTGTGCCATAAGTAATGTCAGCATTATATGCTTCTTTGCGCGTTGCTGGCTTTAGATGACGGAAACGCTCATCTTCGTGCTCTTCGTTCTCATATTCCGCGTCATACACAAAAGAGGCGTTATTGATAATTACACCTACGGACAGTCCCAAAAAATCATACACTGGACCATTCCATCCAGCATCACGCTGCGCAAGGTAATCATTCACCGTTACCACGTGCACGCCCTTACCAGTCAAACCATTAAGATATGCTGGCAACATTGCAACGAGAGTCTTACCCTCACCAGTCTTCATCTCTGCTACCGCGCCAGAGTTCAGTACCATACCACCGATCAACTGTACATCATACGGACGCATGCCGAGCACACGTCGCGAGGCTTCTCTCGCTACTGCAAAAGCATCATTCAAAATCTCGTCTAGCACTTTTGTATCATCTACTGGTGCTTTTTTCTTCTGTTTCTTGGAAGCAACACCATCTTCGGTGCGTACCTGCTTTAATGCCTTATCAATCTTCTTGCGGAACTTCTCGGTCTGCGCCTTCAATTCGTCGTCGCTCATTGCCTCGTATTTTGGCTCCAAATCGCCAATTTCCTTAGCACGCTTCCAGAGTTTTTTCAATATCTTTTTCTGTGGATCACCAAAAATACCCTGCAAGAACTTCGTCAATGCACTCTTGTCTGCCAATTTATCGCTTGGCTTCTTTTCTTCGCGTGCTTTCTTAGGCTTTTCTGTCTTGTCAACTTTTTTCACAGCAGACTTCACAGCCTCTTCGGTCTTTTTCGTCATAAACCTCCAAACGGAATTAGTTTTCCTCTGTATTATACCACATTATTTTCTCTTAATAAAGAGATTTTTCAGGCTTCGCTTTTGGCGATGTGGTTGCATTTCCAATTTATACCGACGGATTTGTCCGGTCAATTTTGCTTCTACTAGATCTACGCCAGCAAATACATTTGTGCATTCGTCGCGTGCTGCGATTACCTTACCGCCAGGAATCTCCATCGCGATAGAGATTTCATATTTTTCGGTTTTACCTTTTCCAATTTCCGTTACTAACGCCCTGACGTGCACATCTTTTTTGGATCCGCGCGGCAAGTAGCGGTCCAATTTGCCGATTCTCTTCTCAACGTACTTCTTAAAACTTTCTTCTACCTTATAATCGTTGCCGTTGATGTCGATTTTTTCAATCATATTTTCTCCTTTTTAATTAAAGTTCTTCTCGTCCGCCCAGATAAGGCCGCAAAACTTCCGGTACCTTAAACTTGCCGTCTTCGGTGGCGTAATTTTCAAGCAGAACTACGAGCGCTCGTGCCAGAGGAATCGCTGTACCGTTCAGGGTATGTACAAATTCCACCGTACCATCCTTGCGACGTACCCGGCAATTCACCGCTCTCGCCTGAAAATCTGTACAGTTAGAACAACTCGTAATCTCCTGATACTTCTGGTTCACTGGCGACCAATATTCCATATCGTATTTTTTTGCTGCCGGAGCACCAAGATCACCCGCTGCAATGTTAATCACGTGGTACGGAATACCGAGTCCTTGCCAGATATCTTCCTCGATCGCCAAAATTTTCTCATGAATCTCTTTGCTCTGTTCTGGCAAACAAAACGCATACATTTCTAGTTTATTGAACTGGTGCACGCGGAACAAACCACGCGTGTACTTGCCATAGGCACCAGCCTCTTTGCGGAAACACGGCGAATAGCCAGCATAAAACAGTGGCAACTTGTCCTCATCAATAATTTCATCCATATGATAACCAGTGAGTGACATCTCTGCCGTCGCAATTAGCGCCAAATCTTCACCCTCAATATAATATTCATCAGACTGGTCACTCGTCCGCGGATTAAACCCACAGCCCTCCAGCACTCGCGAACATACCATATCTGGCACCGTCATAAAAGTAAAGCCATGTTCTAATACCTTGGACAGTCCATATTGCAGCAAAGCATTCTCTAAGAGTGCCAAGTCACCTTTCAGATAATAAAACTTCGCACCAGCCACTTTCGCACCCCGCTCAAAATCTAACCAATCTCTGCTGGTAGCAAAATCCAAATGATCAACGCCGGTCTTGTGATGCTCCCCCCAAGCCTTAACCTCTACCGAGCATTCTTCGCCACCTAATGGCACATCATCAAAAATCACATTTGGTATGCGTTTTACTAGGTTGTTTACCTCTGCCTCGGCCGCAGACAAAGCCTCTTCTTTTTCGGCAAGTTTCGCCTTAATGGCCTTACCTTCCGCAATCAAATCCGCCGATGGCTTACCGCCTTTCATCTGGGCAGCAATTTCGTTTCTCTTCTGGCGCAACGCCTCTACTTCAGCCAAAACTGCCTTGCGTTTGTCATCCAGCCCGAGTACCTCCTGGACATTTACCTTGTATCCCTTTTCCTTAGCAGACTTTTCTACTAGTTCAAGATTTTCTCGTATAAACTTCACATCTAACATAAGTCAATTATAGCATACTTTTGAAAAGCCGCTCATAATCTTTTAGATGCAAGTCTGCCGGCCGCGCATCTCGCGAAATACCTTCTTTGTTGAATATCTCAATTAACTCATTTTTACTCTTTAATGGCAACAAATTGTGCAGTAATTTTTTTCTCGGTGACGAAAATGCCAACGCAATAATTTTGAATACCGCCTCATCTACCTCTGGTGCGTGTGGTTCCAAAATCAAAACTTGCGAATCTACTTTTGGTGGCGGTGTAAATTCTTCTCTATCCACCACCGCACCCAATTTCACTTTTGCGCGATTCTTACATTTTAGCGACAGAACCGTCTCTTTCTCATCTACAATTCGCTCGGCCACCTCTTTTTGTATCAATAGCACCGCTCGCTCTGGCTGATTCTTCGCCATCAAAATATGCTCAATTATCGGACTCGTAATATAATACGGTATATTTCCCGCTATTATATATGGTGCAGGTACACTTTCTAAATCATATTTCAAAAAATCTGTGTTCACCACCTCCAAATTTGTCCCAGGAAAAGATCCAGGCAAATTCGCCGCCAGCCTATCATCAAACTCCACCGCAATTACTTTCTCAAAACGTTTGAGTAGCGAACTAGTCAAAGTCCCGAGCCCCGGCCCAATTTCCACGCAAAGTGGCTTTTTCCCCTGTTCTGCGGGAGATTCAGGCGCGCTTGCTTCGTCCGCAATGTAGTCCAAAATTTCCCGATTGTTCAACCAATGTTGTCCAAGTGATTTATTGTTTTTCATCTTTTTTTAGCAAACTCTCACTTTTACCTACCGTCGTGGTTGCTCCAGTCCGTTGCAATATCAAACTGCTCTGGATTTACCGCCGCAAAACCGCCGGTATCATATACTTTACCCAACCCCAACGAAGTTTCCACCACAGAACAACGTGGGTAACGCGACAAATTCGCTGCCACCAGCACATAACCTTCGCTATCTACCTTAGCGCCATCTTCGCGCACTCTATAACTACCACCACCACAGTAGCCCATTACGCCGCTCATCGGTAAATCATAATAAGTTTCTTCGCGCTCAATCACTACGCCGTTTATTGTTACGGTATATCTATTGCGGCCTTTACTAGGCGTCAAAGGATTCATTTCTATCGCGCTAGCACCCACCGCTACAATTCTCTCTACCGGCTCACGCGTTATAGTCTCAGAAACGAGTTCGCGTTTCGTTTCTACTCCGTCCACATACCAAACCTCATAAACGGATGACAGCGTGCCTACCTCACCCAATTGTCGCACTTCTTCCTGTCCAGGTGCCAGATTATAATCTTTCACCCTCGTCTCGTCATAAGGTATCTCGGTTTCCACAGTTATTTCACGCCCACCATTTCTAACAAGTTCATAAACCGTAGCAACACCCATTTCCAAAAAGTTGTCATTCGGCACCAAATTAATTTCATCACCATCATAAACCGTAAATCCAGCCTGTTCGGCCACAATTCGCGGATCATAACTCGCCGTCATGACATACTTTGTCACCGCATTCATCTTTACCACCACCGGATGTGCGCGATAAATATTAATAAAGAAATTATCGCTGTTAATCTTCTCGTCTCGCGCCGGTTCAACAATGTCCGTATCGTTAATCGCGTATCCAGCGCGCTCAAGCGCCTCACCGACAGTTTCCGCGTTCGTGCGTACGATTAACTTCTGTCCATCATCATAGAAAGTCACAAAATGTTCCTCTCTGGCCTCATAAACGCCCGTCTCATTACCGGCGTAAGTAGTTTTTGTGGTAAAAACAGCAATTCCAACCAGCAAGAACCCAAAAATCACTGCAAAAGCAGCCAATATCTTATCAAAAGTTCTTGATAACTTCATTCTCTAATTATATCATAACTATTATCGTAAAGTCAATCTCAGAGTCCAAATAAATCATAATCTTGCGACATTCAGATAATCAAACTTCACGATTTATTTCTAGGTGGTAATACAACCAATTTAACTTCAACACTCCACCCTAAACTCTATCGATTCTGGCCTCTCTCAACGTCGGTTGGCCCGAACCTAATTCTATTTTAGCATAGGCGTATTCCATGTCAATATTGATTTTTCAAATTCTTTATGTCATAATATTTTACCCGTGTTCGGTTTTTCCAACAGAGAGAAAAATCAAAAACCGAACACTAGCGAGATAATTAGAAGTTCTTTTTGCGGTATTTCGGAGCGCGGCAGCGCGAGAGATAGCGCCGTCCGCCCATGGCGATGGGCCGGACGGACGCGGCCGTAAAAAGAACTTCTGGTTATCTGGCCAATGTTATGTTATAATTCTTATATGAATTGGAGGAAATGGTTAGACGGCTTCGTTTTGGCCGGAAAAGGCATTTTGCTTGCCACCAAAGAAAAACGCTTCTGGGCAGGTTTCGTCCCGTCTTTTATCTTTTTTGGCACTTTACTCAATTTTCTTTCTGGCGGCCTATCAAATTACGAAATGATGAAACTTATCGGCTTCCCAGCCAATTTGCAGATAATCGGCAAATCATTCTTGGGTATTTTTGGCATCAACGTACCATTCCTAGACTGGCTTTACGTTTTTGCCATCACACTTTTACAGAGTATTTTGATCGGTCTCATTGTTTTTCTCTGGCACAAGAAAAGACATTCAGCCGTCACCACGAAATCTGGTGTCACCCCAGTAAAATCCCCAGCCAAATCTAGCGCAGTTCCAGCAAACGCCACTTCCAACTCCGCCAACGTTGAGAAAGCCGGCATCATCACTGGCTTAATCGCCCTTGGCGCCGGTTGCCCTACCTGTGGCACCACTTTAATCACTCCGCTAGTTGGCGCGATTTTCTCCTCTAGCAGCCTCGCCATCACTGGTACTATTTCCACTATCGTCACCATTATTGCAATTATCGTCGCAGTCCTCTCACTAAAACGCATCGGCGAAGAAACCTATGTTATAATAATAAACGAGAAATATCTAGAAAGGAAACATCGTGGACAGTCCAAAAACAACTGATATCGGTAAATACTTCAGAATTTTCGGCATTATCGCAATTGTCGTCGTCTTTATCGGCGTTATCATTACCACCTCAATGACCGATAATTCCACCCCAGCCGACAAAATCTGGGACGAGAAAATGACCCTAGGCAACAAAGACGCCAAAAACTATTTCGTCACTTATACCGATATCGTCTGCCCATACTGCGTCGCATTTGAAAACACCCTCATAGAACACGAGGAAGATTTCGAAAAATACATCGAGTCAAACGACATTCTCTTCGAAGTCCGTCTCTCAGATTTCCTTTATCGCTATGGTCAATTCCCGACCGTTCACTCCAGATACTCCGCCGTTGCTGCCTACTGCGCCAGAGACGAAGACCGCTTCTGGGATTACTATCGCCACGCCATTACTACTATTTGGCACGACTATTTCGAAACCTACGGCAAAGAAGCCCTCACCATCCTAGACAAGCAAGACAAATCCTACTGGCTAAACCTCGCCAAAGATATCAAATTAGACACCGACTCATTCAAATCTTGCTACGAAGAAGAAAAGCCTCTCGCCGAAATTGACGCCATCGCCGAAAAGACCGCCAAGAACGTCAGCGGCCTACCGGCCTTCAAATTTAACAAATACTCACCGCCAGGATTCAACCTCACTTGGGGTTGGAACGAGGCACTTATGTTCTTTGAAGAAGGCCTAAAGAGTAAATAACTTACTTGAATTCCTTCACTAGGTACACGTTACTTTGGACTTCGCTTTCCCCGATCACGATTCCCTTTGCGGCAAGATTTCCAGCATATTTCATTTTGTCACCAAACTTTTTGCCGGAAGCCACTACCATCGCAGAACTACCTTCCGCACGCAAATCTTGTGCCACTTTTTCAGCATATTCAATTTCCGCGTCCGTCACAGGTATTATCGCATAGTCAATTGGTTTTTCCGTACTTATATCAATCAAATTATTTTCTTTCAATACATAGAATAGTCGCGTTAGCCCAATAGAACCACCCACGCCAGGCAGTTTTTGCTCGGTAAAGTAACTTGCCAGATTTTCATAACGTCCGCCACCACACACTGAGCCGATACCAGGGTATTCCGGTAAATTAAATTCAAACACCGTTCCCGTATAATAGTCTAGCCCGCGCACAATTTTCATATCCGCAGAGATGTTTTTGCCAAACCCAGCCTTCTCGAGCAAGCCCATCACCATATCAAGTTCTCTCACGCCTTCCTCAAATGTATCATCCTCAACACCCAAATCATTCAACCGGCGTACCACTTCCTCGCGACTACCCTTTATTTCCACGAATTGCAAAATCTTCTCAACTCTATCACTGCCAATACCGAGTTCGTTCAATGCCTCCACAACCTTTTCTGGCGCAATCTTTTCTGCATGGTCAATTATTCCCAAGATTTCTTTGGTCTTCAGATCCAAATTATATTCTTTTATTAATCCGCTGACGATTTTACGGTTATTAATACGCGCAAGCACCGGTGTTTTTAGTCCAAACGTCCCAAAAGCATCCAACAAAGTCGCAATTACATCAGAATCATAATAAATCGGCAAACTTCCCCGTCCTATTACATCCACGTCGCACTGATAAAATTCACGAAATCTACCCTTCTGGGCTCTTTCACCACGAAAATTGCGACCAATCTGTGTCACCTTAAATGGAAACGCCAGTTCATTCTCGTGCTCCACCACATATCTTGCTAGTGGTACCGTATGATCAAAGCGCATCGCTTGATCGGCTCCATCCGCCGCCTCGGCCGTTTTCACAACTTTGTAGATTTGCTTTTCGGTGTCACCACCAGCCTTTGCTAGCAAAATCTCGCATCTATCAATCACTGGAGTTTCAATATGCAAATATCCATGACGGCGATAAACGTCAGAAATTTTCTTTTTCAAATTATCAAAGCCCGCTTGTGCAGCCGGCAGTAGTTCTTGCATACCAGAAATCGGTGAAGTATTAATCTTTTTCATACTTCCAATTATATCATAACTGTGCTATAATATGTAAGTGTTGGCGCTGTAGCTCAGTTGGTAGAGCAGAGGCCTGAAGAGCCTTGTGTCACTGGTTCAAGTCCAGTCGGCGCCACCACTAAGGATGCTACACATCTAAAAATATGTCGCCGATACTTCGTGGACGGCGCCCGCATTAACAATCTGGGTCGGTAGCTCAGCTGGTTAGAGCACGGGCCTTTTAAGCCCGGTGTCGAGGGTTCGAGCCCCTCCCGACTCACCAAAAATAAGGACGCTTAGCTCAGTTGGCTAGAGCGTGTCTTTGACGTAGACAAGGTCAGAGGTTCAACTCCTCTAGCGTCCACCAGCAGAAGCCAATACCGGCTTCTTTTTTGTCGCAAAACGTTGATCAAAAATCAAAAAACCACCCTCGCGGGTGGTTTTTGTAGTCTAGAACTATTTCTTCTTGGTGTTGTCAGCAATATCTTGGGTGTTACGCCAAATCATGACAAACATCATGAACATTTCATAAGCAACGCGCACAACGATTGGGCCGAGAATCAAGTTACCTAGCCACAACAGTACACCATTGCCGCCCAGTGCCAAATATGAGAATGATGACAAAATCACAAAAATAGTCAAAAAGTAATATGAAATCTTCAAAAGCGCTTCAATCCACATTGACTTGAAATCCAAGAATTTCTTTAACCAACTGACGAATTTGCCCTTTGGACTATTCTTAGCCTTAACAAACAAGAAATATGTCAAGATGCCACCGACTATCGCGAGGATCAACGCAATAACCGCCCAAACCTGCGCACCGTCAAAAGCTGACGAGTTGGTCGAAATAAGCATACCGCCATCTGGATCATAAGTTGTTATTAAATTTTGCATTTTATAACTCCTTTATTTTTACTCTACCTTAATAATAACTTAAAATAATTGAATTGTAAAGCAAAAACTTTTTCATATTACCACATATTTTTGCACAGAGTAAGTCCATCACCACTGATTGCAAAAGACCACTATATATTATATAATAGTATTATGAATAGAGTTCCACTTGCCGAACGCATGCGTCCGCAAAAACTTGATGACGTCCTAGGCCAAGACGAAATTGTTGGTGAAGGCAAGATTTTGACTGAAATTGCCAAAAAAGGCGAGCCTGTCAACCTGATTTTTTGGGGTCCACCAGGCACCGGCAAAACCACTCTCGCCCGCATCCTCGCCAAAGAGTTCAACGCAGATTTCATTGAAATTTCTGCAGTCACATCTGGCAAAAAAGACGTTGAAGCAGTAGTTGAACGCGCCAAAACCAATTGGAATCTCAAGATTCGCACAGTTCTTTTTGTAGACGAAATTCATCGTTTCAATAAAGCCCAACAAGATGCTTTTTTGCCACACGTAGAATCTGGTCTCATAACTTTAATCGGAGCCACCACTGAAAATCCATCTTTTGAAGTCATTTCGCCACTTCTTTCTCGTTCTCGCGTTGTCATCGTTCAGCCATTGTCCAAAGACGCCATCACAAAAGTCCTAAAGCGCGCTTGCAAAGCCGAAGGCGTCAAAGTCGACCTCGATGCCATCGACTATCTCGCCGAACTTTCTGGCGGTGATGCCCGCTCCGCCCTCGGCGATCTCGAACTCGCTCTTTCTCTCACTAATCACGTCACCAAAGACACTGTCGTGGAGGCCGCCGGCCGCAAACTCCCCGGTTATGACAAAAAAGGCGATAATCATTACGACACGATTTCCGCATTTATCAAATCTATGCGCGGATCCGACACTGATGCTGCCCTTTATTATCTCGCACGTATGGTACAAGCCGGCGAAGACCCAAAATTCATTGCTCGCCGCATGGTAATTTTCGCATCCGAAGATATTGGACTTGCCGGCAACGGCGCGCTTAGTCTCGCTACCGCCTGTTTCCAAGCCGTTGAGCGCGTCGGTATGCCAGAGTCCGGCCTCATCCTCGCTCACACCTGCATTGCTCTTTCAAAATCCAAGAAAAATCGCGACTCCGCCGACGCTTGGTACGCCGCCCTAGATCTCGCTCGCAAAACGCCGAACGAACCCGTCCCTATTTGGCTCCGCAATGCACCGACCAAACTCATGAAAGACCTCGGTTACGGCAAAGGCCAAAAATGGGAATCCGGCTTCCATCTAGACAAAAACTATCTCCCAGATTCTATCAAAGATACCAAAATATTAAAAACACCCGCACTGAGTAGTACAACATTTCATCACTCAACCTGTTTCGTGATATAATTGTGTCATGAATAATCTAGAAGATATTGTTAGCCTATGTAAGCGCCGCGGATTTGTTTTCCCTGGCTCTGATATTTATGGCGGTTTCGCCGGCACTTGGGATTTTGGCCCGCTCGGCGTGATGCTCAAGAAAAACCTCATGGACGCCTGGTGGCATTTCTTTGTGGAGAGTCGTGATGATATGTACGGCGTTGACGCCGCTATTCTGATGAATCCACGCACTTGGGATGCCTCTGGTCACACTGCTACTTTTGCCGATCCATTAGTAGAGTGCAAAGAATGTAAGTCTCGTTTTCGTGCCGACAAAATTGCCGACGGCATCACCGAATCTGTCACTACCGAAGAGTTCTTAAATACTCACACCAAATGCCCAGTCTGTGGCAAAGAAAACTGGGGTCCGATTCGCAAATTCAACATGATGTTCACCACACATGTCGGTGCAGTTTTACCAGATGACGACGCCGAACTCGCCGCCAAGAATATCGCCTATCTTCGCCCAGAAACCGCTCAGGGCATCTTTACGAACTACAAAAATGTTGTTGACACAATTTATCCAAACATTCCATTCGGCATCGCTCAACAGGGCAAATCTTTCCGCAACGAAATTAGCCCACGCGATTTTATCTTGCGCGACCGCGAATGTTCGCAAATGGAAATTGAATATTTCGTTCGTCCAGACACCTGGGAAGAGAACTTCAACAAAATGCTAAAATTAAATCACGAATTTCTCGAAAATATCTGTGGTCTCTCACACGACAAAATTCACGATTACGACGTCCCAGCCGAAGATCGCGCTCACTATTCCAAGCGCACTATCGATTTTATGTATGAATATCCAAACGGCGAAGAGGAACTCATGGGCCTCGCATATCGCACCGACTTTGACCTTTCTAATATTGCTCGCGAATCTGGCAAGTCTATGGAATATCGCGACAAAAATACTGGCGAAACTTTCGTTCCACACGTCATTGAACCATCAATTGGCGTCGAACGTCTGTTCCTCGCCGTACTTAGTAATGCATACGTCGTAGAACAAGTTGACGGCAAAGACGAAACTCGCACTGTTCTCAAACTTCCAGCCAACCTCGCTCCATACAAATTCTGCGTTTCCCCACTCCTCAAGAACAAACCAGAACTCGTCGCAAAGGCCAAAGAAGTCTATGATTTGCTGAAACAAAAATATACCTTCGTCACTTGGGACGACTCTGGCAATATCGGCAAACGTTATCGCAAACAGGACGAAATCGGCACACCGAAATGCGTAGTTATCGACTTTGATACTTTGGAAGACGGCACTGTCACCGTCCGCGACCGCGACACTACCGAACAAGTTCGCATCAAAATTGATGAACTATAAAAATAATCCCCTTTCGGGGATTATTTTTTATTGCATATCTTCAAATGCTTTTTTCGCTTGTTTGACGGTTTCTTCAATTGCATCTTTTGCATCTGATGCGAATTGCTTTGCGTTGTTAGCAAATTCCACATCCGGATGTGCATCCAAGAATCTTCTGACCGAAGCAGCAATTACTTTCTTTGCCGACTTTACATCTTCAAATCCCTTTACTTCAGTAGTGCCAGGTTTCTTCAAATCTTTGTAATGACTAAAATGGAACTCAATTTGCTTCAAAGTCTGCGCTGGCAAATCTTCAAGCGTCTTGTAGCAATCGCCGTTATTGCGGTCATCCGCTGGCACGCAGATTATTTTATCATCAACTTCGCCACCATCAACAAACTTCATCACGCCAAGGATGCGTGCCTTCATCCAAATACCAGTCGTAAGTGGCTGATCGGTAATCATCAAAACGTCCAGTTCGTCACCATCTTCATCTAGTGTTTGTGGAATGAAACCATAGTTGCATGGCTTAGCAAAGGCCACTGGCTCTACGCGATCCAGCATAAAACAAGCATGCTCTCTGTCCCACTCAATTTTATGATTTGAGCCAGTCGGAATCTCGATCACGACATTGAGCTCACCTTTTTCGTAATCCCCCGGTGTCAAAACTTTGTTAAAGTCTGCCATAATATCTCCTTTTACAATATACATTATATCATATTTAAATCTTGTTGATACCCCGCGCTACCCTAAGTATCGGACGCAATTTATCGCCAATGTCTTTTACTCTTTCTATTACCTCCAGGTCCGCTGCCGTCATCAACCTCATCAGTTTAATCGCATCTGCGTCAAAATTCCCCTCCATTTTTTCCATAAAGGCTGCTTCGTCAATGTTCCAGTCGTATAATTTTTCGGCATCTAATTTATCGCCGTACACATCGCGGTATAGATTTATTTGTTCACCAGTCAATTTCGCATAATTTAGCCAAAACCATGCCTCTACCAAATCTTTTTGTACTCCACGGTCAAGTGCTGGCAAAGTTGCATTTACGATACCGAAACATTCCTCGCTGTCCAAACTCTCCGCCACCAAACTAATCTTCTTCAAAATCAACGCAGCGAGTTCCATCCTATCAAAATCCGCCAAAATGTTTCCGTAGTATTTCAACATTTTTGCGCCAGTAACCAAGCCCATTTCTGCTTTACCAAAATGAATATTAATTTCAATCAACGAAAACATTTCTATCCCGCCCGCCAGTTTGGATCTTTCTTTTCTTGCGGCCTTCGCAATTGCCGTCATTCTTCCATTCGGCGTAATCAGATTCAAAATCCTATCGGCCTCACCATAATTGGTACGTCTTAGTACATAGGCCAAAGTTTTAATATCTTTTTGTGTATTTTGTGACATATTCCTTTATTTCCTCTGGCAACATCTTTTCCTTATTCAATACGCCAACCACGCCATACTCGCTAAGGTCTGCTTTCGCAAAATTTAACGCTGACACTATCACGATTGGAATTGCCGCCGTATCACTATACGAAGAAAGTTCATTGAGCAAAGTAAAACCATCCGGCCCAGTCAGAAGTACATCCATAAAAATTATTTCTGGCAATTCTTCTGACAACTCATTTATTGCATCATATACATTACCAAATATTCGTACGTCTTTTGCATCACGCCCAGTTGCTCGCGCTACGCATTTCGCCATAATACGATCATCATCAATTACGAATATCATCACATCTCCCAAAGTGTCGCTTGCTTAGACACCGGCAAAGATACATAAAAAGTGGAGCCGTCCCGATGCCGCACTGCTCCCACGTCGGCATGCATATAGCGCGAAAATCGCGACGCAATGTAGAGTCCTAGTCCAGACGAGCCAGGCCGCATAACAACAGACGTGGGCTTTTCTACCCAACCACGTTTCATTTCACGCCACACATCCGATGGCAACATTGGACCATAATCACGAACTGCAATTTTTATTTTGCCGCGCGTCTCCGATACATTTAGTTCTGCTCTTGCGCCGTCACCAGAATAATGTACCGCACTCAACAAGAAATTATAGACCACGCTCCTGAGCAACTCCGCATTCGCCGTTACTAACCGCGAATGATTCGCATATTTTACAAACAAATCTCGCCGATTAAACTTAAAAAGATACATCAGCTCTCGCGTCACATCATCACACACCCCACGCACCGCTACCGGCTCCATCTCAAACAGCCCATCATTCAACTTTTTTATTTTCGTCAAATCGTTCACTTGTTTAATCGCACGCTCAGACACACATACCATCTCGTCGCGAATCTCGTCATTCTGCATACTGGTATCATCAAGCGTAAGCGCTAACTGCCTGAGAACAGTAAGCGGCGCTTTCAACTCGTGCGCCGCTACCAAAATACCATCTACCTCCGTATCCATACATACTATTATATCACCTTAGGCGTTAAACTGTACAGTTTCTAATAGAGTATTATAATCACCTTCAAACAATACCGAATCGGTCTGCAAAATCGCAGTTTTATCACGAATCTTGAAAATCACAATAAAACCAGACAAATCCGTTCCAGGAATTGTGCCCGTGTAACGATTTCCAGTAATTCCATTAAATGTCACTGACTGCATGGTCAAATTCGCGTCACGGCGTTCCATCGCTTTCTGATATTCTTCTGCGACCGCTTCAAAACTCTTGTTCAAAATAGAAACCCTGAGAGCATTAATCGTATCCTTTGCCACTACATTTACCTCAACTGGGTTCATATATGCTTCATAGTCTCCGCCGTTGCTAGCATCCGCCGCCACATAAACACTCCAAGTCTTTGGATATTGAAAAGTCAACTCGCCGTAATCTGCCGGTCCTTTGAAAGTACGATACGGATACTTTTCACGTTGCAAAAACTCCTCCTCATCCTTGGCCGCTTGTTCGTCCTTGGCTTCTGCGACAGCCACATCTATCTGGCCATTAATGTCCATTTGTACTTCGTCATAGCGAATAAACATCCAAATAAACAGCCCAATAAATGTCAGAGAAATCAATGTCAACACAACAATAGCGATAGTTTTTATCAAACCGCCAATATCTTTCTTCATTGGCTTTTCAATAACCTGCGCGCCCTGCGACGCCACTCCGCCAGGTTGAGTTGGCGAAAAAGTCATTGGATTAGTTCCGCCTTGCCCGGTCATATCAAAATTTTGCGGTCCACCAGACGGCGTTCCGCCAGAAGCAATCGGTTGCTCAGGCATCATACCAGGAAAATTCAGTCCTTGTGAGTTATCCATAATACTAGTATATCACAAAACCATAATTATTTTTGGAAATCTTCCGTCAAAACTTCCACTTCATTTTGCAAATCGCTTAAATCTTTTTGAAGTTCTTTGGCGAGTTCTATCGCTTCCTTGTATTTTTTAACGGCTTCATCAAGATTAAAATCATCCGAATAAAACCAGTCTGTGCTTTTTGTTAGTTCTTCAATTTTTTGCGTAATGCTTTTATTTTCTGTCATTTACTTCCTTTACTTCTGCTTTAATTTCTTTATTAATTGTTGTAATCTTTACAACATTTCCTGGAGAAATATCACCATTTAATATAGCATACCCACGCTTTAACACCATTTCCGGATTCATTGCAACAAGCACTTTCAGTTGGTGTGACACCTTTGCTTGTGCATCGCGAATTTGTGCATAAATTGCATTGGTAGCCTGAGCGATTTTTTCCTTTGCCGCCTTCTTTTCTGCATCCGCACGATTATAAAGTACCGTGTCAATTCTATCAATCATCATCCCAACACCCAGCTTCATGTCGTTGCGATCGGGCGTTAGCATCTCCGCCGCATTTGACGGCGTTGATGCTTTCACATCCGCCGCAAGATCCGCCAATGATTCGTCTATTTCGTGTCCGATACCAGTGATAATCGGAATTTTTGACGCAGCAATTGCGCGAGTCAATTCTTCATCATTAAAACACGACAAATCATCCGCGCTACCGCCACCACGCAATATCGCAATTGTCTGCACTTCGCCGCGTTCATTAAAATATTTTAAGGCCTTCACAATTTGCGCCGGCGCATCCAGCCCTTGTACTTGCGTGTGCGCCACTTGCACATGAATACCACCCCACCGAGCATTCAAAATCTTAATAAAGTCCGCATATCCAGCCGCCTGCAGCGATGAAATTACGCCAAGTTTTGTAAGATACTTCGGCAAAGGACGTTTTTTCGCTGGATCAAATAACCCTTCATCGGTCAATTTCTTTTTCAAAATCTCAAACGACTTCTTAATACTGCCCTCGCCTACTGGCTTTACGGCGTTCACCGTAAAAGAAAACTTTCCCCATTTCGTTAATTTCGGCGTACCTCGTACGATTACTTTCATGCCGTCTTCAATCGGCATCTTCATTTGATATAAAGTCATAAAACACGAAACACTTGCCTCGTCGTCTTTGATGTCAAAAAATACCCACTTACCTTGATTTACCTTAAAACTCGCTACCTCACCAACTATCTCCAGCATCTCATAATTCGCCGCGAGCAAATCATTAGTGATACTAATAAACACCGATGGTGTCAACGCAGCGGGCGATTGGAACTGTTCTACTGAGGACCGTAAGCTTGGCCGAGCGGCCTCGAGCGTGTCCTCAGTAGAATAGTTCAATTGCCCGCTGTAATTACTCATTTGTTTTACCTCGTATTGCCTGATTATATGGCCAATATCCGCTCGCAATTGTAAAGAAGAGCGACAGCGCACGCGACATCACCACAATAATCAACGACAACGCCACCGCTTCCTCCGTTCCACCAAGCAATAATCCCATCACTCCCGCCATGCCTAACTCGTATGGTCCATACGGCACAATTCCATCAAATACCGACCCAATCGCCTCGCCTACCATGATTACCGGCAAAATCTCCGGGCGACCCAGCGAAATTGCCACGATCCAGTACACGCCAATTTCGCACAAACTGTAAATAACCCCCCAAATTGTCGGTTTTATCAATGATTTCTTATCTTTTTTGACGATTACGACACAGTCATGAATACTATCCAAATAATCAGTAATTTTACGATATTTCAAAAAATGCTTTTTGTGCCCAAACGTTACGATTTTCGCTACAAAATCCAAGATTCGCGACGTTATTTTACCAAAAAATTCAATTCTTTTCTTGCTGCTAGCGACGAAGACTATCAGTCCAAGTATCGCAAAAACACCCATGTTCATCAGTAGCGACACCCATATAATCCAAGTCGCTTCCGGCGGAACTTGACCAAGCAAATACAAAATCACAATTGCAACAAGCGCCTGCACATAATTTACTACCGTCGTAATCGCATAACGAAAAATGTAAAGAAAACTCGCCTCCCCTGCCGACACCCCAAACGGTCGCAAACGAAATGTCAGATATGCCAACCCGCCAATTCCACCCGCCGGCACTGCACGATTTACAAAGTTAAGTTCTGTAGAAATTAACAATTTTTCTTTGCGACTAAAAATCTTCTTGAATTTAGATTCCAAATAACTAAAGAATATTTGACCACAAGCATAATACATAAAAAGTTGCTCCGGAACCAAAAGCAAAATCACAAAAATATTCGCTTCATTTTTTAGAGTCTCAAATGTCGCAACGAAACCTTCACGATTTTCGTATACAACATATCCAACCAAAACAAAAGTCGCCAATGAAATAATCGGTCTCCAAGGAAACTTAAACTTATGCTTAGCCATACAATGATTATAGCACAAAAAACAAAATCTCCCATAAACTCAAGGTGTATAGGAGATACTGATTAATGGTATATAACGTTATTATCTAACTTCAACGCGCACTCTCGGCAAAGATTTACCAGAAAAATGAGTTTTCTTGGTCTTCACGAAAGTAACTACACCATCCTTGGCTGCATGAATCGTGAAATTACGAGACATATAGGTGCCAGGACCTGCAAGTTTGGTTGCACCAGTCTGACGAACGAGAACCTCGCCGTTTTTGACTTTTTGGCCACCAAAGCGCTTGACGCCAAGGCGCTGGCCAGCATTGTTATGGACGTTTTTGGCGGTACCGCCAGCTTTTACGTGTGACATTTAATTCTTCCTTAATATTATTATATCCCTCGCAACGATTTGCCCTTCACGTGCGTAAATAAGCCCCTCGCGCGATTTATTATTAACATTATACCCCAATTCCTCAATCTCGTCAAGGATTTCAAGCCGAGAATAATGACCATCTTCACGCAGCCACGCTGGCATTGCTACCACTACCGGTGTACCAGATTTTATCTGCCCAAACAAGTTCTTCAAAAACCCCAGCATTATTCCGCCGCACTCCTGTTTTTCGGTTTTTAACTTAATTTCTGGCGGAATTTGCGACATCGGTCTTCCAAGATACCCCTCGCACGCCACTGCGTCTATCGGTTGGGTCCAAGTAAAAGAAGTCGCGTCGCCCTGAGAGACCGAAAAAGGATCTTCCTCGGTCTCCCCGATAAGCCATCGCAAATTCTTTTCACTATACTCAACCATTCTTTCGCTAATATCCGTGCCATACGCACGATAGCCCATCAAAAGCGCTTCTTGCAAAACTACGCCAGTTCCACAAAACGGATCCAAAATTCGCGCTCCATCTGGCAACGGCCCACATAGATTAATCAATATCTGTGCCAATTTTGGTGGCAACATGCCAACTTTTGCATCACGCGCCGGCCTCGCCTGATCACGTCTCGCGTAAGCATCAATATCTTGCACCCCTATTACGCGGTACCATCCTTTATCAGTCTTGATTAATTCCACTTTTTTGGGATTTTTCCCAGACAGACCATTATGTAATGATGTTGCAGTAGAAAGCGTTGCGTCTTTATTCTCTACCACGCGCACGCTTCGTCCATGTCGCACCAAAATCTTTTTGAATTTCAATGCTTCCATTGTGGCAGATTTCCGCGACGCTCTATCAGAATAATCGCTCACGCCAAGCGTGATTTTGCCTTCCGGCAAATTCCGCAAATAGTCTAGTGGCTGTCCAGGAATTTCAACCGCCAATTTCAGCGTCCCACCGAGACGGTTGATTAAGTGTGAATTCAAAATATCCTCTGCGGGCATTTCGGAGCGCGGCAGCGCGAGAGATAGCGCCGTCCGCCCATGGCGATGGGCCGGACGGACGCGGCCCGAAGAGGGTATTTGAATACACTCTAAACCTAACGCCTCAAGTTCTGCGATAGATATTTCAGGTTGTCTGCCAAGTACCGCTAAATATTTCATTTTATCTATTTCACAATCGCAAACTTATTTTTACCCTTCTTTACAATAGCTGTCTGATTAATAGGAACATCTTCACGAACTTTTACACCATTTACAGACACTGCACCCTGAGTGATGAATTCGCGCGCTTTCTTCTTTGACTCGGCAAGTCCGGTACTCACTAATACATCAACCAGAGCCGTACCCTTAGCCACCACCGGCAAATACGCCGCAAACTCGGTAATCTCGTCCTCAGTAAACTCCGTAAGATCTGTATCACGATTGAACAAAGTTGCGGTCAAACTCTCCACCGCATCCGCTGCCTCACGCCCATGCACTACCGTAGTTACTTCGTGTGCCAATGCACGCTGCGCCAAGCGTTTCTCTGGCGCCTCCTTGTGGCGCATAATCAAATCTTCGATTCCCGTGCTCGGAATTAGCGTATAAATCTTCAGCAAATATTCTACGCTCTCATCCGGCTGATTTAGCCAGAACTGGTAAAAATCAAATACCGAGGTGTAATTCCCTGACCCATTATCAGTGCCGGCTAGCCAAATTGCGTTGCCTTCGCTTTTGCCAAATTTACGACCTGTTACCGGATCTATCACGAGTGGCGTGCTCCAGACATCCACGTCCGCATTTTCCAGACGTTTAATTAAATGCATACCAGTTGTACAATTTCCAAACTGATCCGCTCCACAAAGTTGCATTGCTACACCGTACTCACGGAACAAATGCAAGAAATCATAACCCTGAATCAAAGTATATGAAAACTCCGCATACGATATTCCACTACCACCCTCACCGATACGATTCTGCACGAATTGACGGTCTAGCAACTGCGTCATTGAGAAATTCTTCCCTACTTCACGTAGGAACGAAAGATAATTGATATCCTTGAACCAATCATAATTGTCAACCATGGTGAGAGACTCATCGTCACCTTTCTTGGCATCACCCGAAACAAGATCTTCGGTCAGATATCCAGCAGAATTAATTACCCTCTCCACTTGTTCACGAATACAATTTTTGTTATGCTCAACTTCATCAAGTGTCTTCAAATCTCGCTCGCCATTTTCTTTTGGGTCACCAATCTGTCCAGTCGCTCCACCAATCAAAAGATACGGCTTCCAACCGTGCCGCACAAAACACGCACACATCATCAATGCCGCCAAATTGCCAATCGTAAGCGAATCTGCCGACGGATCTGCTCCCCAATAAAAGGTTTTATTCTCATGCGTATCCAAATCTGCTGGATTTTCAATGGTATTCTCGGCCTTAAAGCCACGATAGATTAATTCTTCCGATAATTTCATACCATTATTATATCATATTCTCTCACCGAGCCGCGCCTTATTCGCCCATTCGTCGGCCATCTCGTTTAGCTCCGTTCCCACGTGTCCACGCACCCAGACTAGTTTCACGTTTCCAGCAGAATATAATCCATACAATTCCTGCACCAGTTCCAGATTCTTAATCGGCCCAGTCTTCTTTTTCCATCCATTAGCCTTCCACCTTGGCGCCCACTTCGTTAGCACATTCACCCAAAACTCCGAATCCGTGTGAATTTCACAAGCCTCACCTTTAGCCAACTTCATTGCCGCAATTAACGCGCTCCCCTCCATCCGAATATTCGTCGTTTCTGGTTCGCCTCCTAGCGCCACCGGTTTACCTTCAACGTCATCAGCATTCATTTGTTCAATCACTGCCCAGCCGCCAGGTCCAGGGTTTGGGTCCGCACTTCCATCTGTCCAAAATATTCTCATTTTTCTCCTTTCTATTTTATTCCCATACTGGCCCATCATCTGGAAACGGATCCACATCAAACCCGTCTGTTTCAAAGTCTGACTCATCAAAATCATCTTTTATTCCACCACGCAAACCAGTTTTAATATCTGTAAAGCCATCGTTGTCTTCATCATGAAAACCGCTCGCGCCATATCCAGACGAACCATAAGGATTATATCCGAGTTCCATCAAGAATCGTGATGGCGTATTGTAATTTCTGCTGCCAAATGAAAATCGCGACTCCGCATAAGTCAAAAACAACCTTTTCATCGCCCGCGTCATCCCGACATAAGCCAACCGCCGTTCTTCTTCCAAACCTTCCGGCGATTCCACAGCCCTACCGCTCGGGAACAGTCCTTCTTCCATCCCCACAATAAAGACTACCGGAAACTCCAAACCTTTCGCCGCATGCATCGTCATCAATGTCACCGCATTTTGTCCAGTTGTTTCATCCGCCGAGGACATCAACGCCGCATCCGCCAAAAATTCCTCCAGCGAATCATACTCGCCGGCCGTCATAGCGAGTACTTCCAAGTTTTTCATGCGCTCTTCGCTACTCGGTGTACCGTCATCAGTAAGTTTCTCAAAGTCAAATTTTTTCACAGCAGACTTCACAATTTCGCCAGGATTTCCCGCCTCACCAGCGTTTCGCACAAAATCGCAAAGCAACCTCAGGCTATTTTTCCCCTTCGCCGTATTCAATACATCCGGAAAATCTGCGTCGCAAAGCGGACTACCCTCGCCGCTATATGCATCAACCGCCGCCAATACCTTGCGAACTGACACCTCGCCAATTCCCGACAAAACGTTCTTCATTACGCGCTCCAGTGCCACCTTGTCACGTCCATTCGTCACCAAGTGCAAAATCGCCAGCACATCCTTCACTTCCTTACGATCATAGAATCTCACACCGCCCACGATTTTGTAAGGCAACTGCATATCGATAAAGGCTTTTTCTATTGCAAATGACTGCGCATTCGTCCGATAAAGCACCGCAAAGTCACCATAATCAGAGAATTCCTTTGTGAGGCTCATAATTTTCAGCGCCACAAATCTCGCTTCTTCTGTTTCATCGCGCAGACTCTCAATTTCCACCGGCGCGCCATCACCAATTTCCGTATAGAGTTCCTTGTCTGTCCGCGTTTTATTCTCACGAATAATTTTCTGCGAAGCCTTCAATATATTCCCGGTTGAACGATAGTTCTGTTCCAACTTCACCACCTTAGCACCAGGAAAATCTTTCTCAAAATTCAAAATGTTCGTAAAGTCTGCACCTCTCCACGAATATATCGACTGCCAGTCATCACCCACCACGCAAATATTACGAGCCGGCCCGACCAATAACTTCACCAACTTATATTGAATTACATTCGTATCCTGATACTCATCAATCAAAATATGTTCAAATCGCGCCTGCCATTTTTTTCTCACTTCTTGATTTTTAGCAAACAACTCCAACGTCTTCAAAAGCAAATCATCAAAATCTAACGCCGACGCCTTGTCCTTTTCCTCCTCATACCGCGCAAAGATCTTTGCAATTTTTTGTTGGTTCGGATAAAACGCGTTCGCTGCATATTCTTCCGGCCCATTTCCTTGATTTTTCTCCGAAGAAATAACCGCCTGAATAGACTTCGGCTTTAATTGCTTATCGTCATTCATGTTCAGAGTTCGCATCACTCGCCGAATCAAAGAAATCTGATCATCCGCGTCATAAATCACAAAATCACGCATCAACCCTGCCGTTTCATGCTCTTGACGCAAAATCTTTACACAAATCCCATGAAACGTCCCCATATAAGGCATAAACGATCGCGGCGGGCCGGACAGACGCGGCCCCGAATCAAGCGAGAGCGCGCCACCAACCAATTTCCACAATCTCTCCCGCATCTCATTTGCTGCCTTATTTGTAAAAGTCACCGCAAGAATATGCGACGGTTTTACGCCATGCTTAATCAAATTTGCGATACGATACGTCAAAGTCTTCGTTTTCCCCGACCCCGCTCCCGCCAATATCAATACCGGCCCAGACAAAGTATCTACTGCTTCCTGTTGTGCTGCATTTAATTCATTCGCCATTTAACCATTATACCAAAAACCAATACAAATCGCTAAATACCAGTCAACGTCGTAATATCAGCACCGAGATGTCTGAGTCTCGCCGCAAAATCTTGATAACCACGATTAATTGAATAAACATTACGCAGTACCGACGTGCCAGGCGCCGCAAGCATCGCGATTAGTACCACTACTGCTGGACGGAGCGCCGCCGGCGCCACCATCTCAGAAGGTCGCCAATTCGTCGGTCCTTCCACGTAAACACGATGTGCATCCAAAAGTTCTACCTTCGCATTCAAATTCGCAAGTTCCGTAATATAAATTGCACGATTCTCAAACACCCAGTCATGTATCAAAGTTCGCCCATGCGCCACCGCCGCGATTACCGAGAAAAATGGCAAATTATCAATGTTCAATCCAGGAAACGGCATCGGATGAATTTTGTCAACTGGCGCTACAAGTTGCGATTTTTTTATCACCAAATCTACCAACCTCGTCCGTCCATTCGCCGACAAATACTCTGCCGATTTCTCAATATGCGCATTCATATTTTTCAAAACTTCAAGTTCAATTTCCAAAAATTCAATCGGTGCGCGCGAAATCTTGATTTCAGAATTTGTTACGAGTGCTACAGCGATAAAACTCATTGCTTCAATTGGATCCTCCGACAAATGATATTCCACATCCACATCGATGCGTCTTCTGCCATAAACTACCAACCGCGTAGTGCCAATTCCCTCAATTTTCACTCCCAATTTTTCTAGGAAAAAGCACATATCTTGCACCATGTAATTCGGCGAAGCGCCCACGATCGTCGTCTTTCCCGCAAACAACGCCGCCGCCATCAGCACATTCTCGGTCACCGTATCACCGCGTTCCGTCAACACGATGTATCTATCATCAACCTCATTCAAAATTCGCTTGTCCACCGTTACTTCATAAAACCCACTGTTACATTCCGCATCCACATTTAGTCCAAAAGATTCCAACGCTTTCATGTGTGGTTCTACCGTACGAGTGCCGAGCGAGCAACCACCCGCGTACGGGATAGTAAACTTGTCATAACGGTGCAAAAGCGGGCCCAAAAACATAATAATTGAACGCGTTCTGCGCGCTGCTTCCACGTCCATTTCGCCTAATTTCAATTCGCGTGGTGATATAATTTCTAGATCACGACGACGGTTTTGCCAGCGGCATTTTACACCAACCGACTCCAAGACTTCAATAATTCTAAACACTTCTTCAATTCTCGCTACCCGCCTCAGCACTGTACGACCTTCATTCAAAAGCGCCGCACACAATAATCCTACCGCTGCATTCTTTGACGTGTTTATCGTAATTTCGCCCGACAATTCCTTCCCGCCACGGATGCGAAAGCTCTGCGAAACTGAATCATTTATAGAGAGAATTTGATTACCAAGCGCTTCTGATAACTTTTTAATCATCTCCAACGAAATGTTCTGTCCGCCTTTTTCAATACGGTGAATCGCCGACTGCGAAGAGCCAGTAGCCTGCGCCAATTCTTCTTGCGTCCAACCTTTTTCTAGACGCATTTGTTCAATCGTTTCACCAATTACTTCTTGGTAAGTCTTATTCTTTTTCATACAAAAATTATATCACTGTATGAATATTTTGTAAACAAATTATTACTCTATTGCTTCTAGGCCAGGTAAGTCATTTCCGAGCAAGAATTCTAGCGCCGCGCCGCCACCAGTTGAAACTAAAGAATATTCCAGTTCCTCATGTTCAGTCATCAAATGTTCTACAAACCCAGTCGTATCGCCGCCGCACACAATTGTCGTCGCATCATGTTTCTCACCCATCATTTCCGCCACAATTACCGAAGCCGTCGCATAAGCCGGGTCCTCCGCCTTACCCATCAGCCCATTCCAAATAATTGTTTCTGCGTCAGTAATATAATTTGCAATTTTCGTCATTGATAGTGGACCAACATCCAATTTCTCGCCTTCGCTATTTTCGTCAAAATCTTCCGCCACATAAATCTTGTCAGATTTTCCGTCATATCCATCCGCTGCAATTTTTCCACCAACCACAATATGGTCTGCGATTTTTGCAAATTTATCAACCAAAGGCTGCTTGTCGTCCACCTTTGCGCCACCAATAATCAACAAAACTGGGTGTTTCGGATTTTTTATTGCCCGTTCAAGATTTACGATTTCCTTTTCAAGCAAAAGTCCCGCATAAACTGGCAAATGATTCGCGATCGCAGACGTTGACGCATGTGCGCGATGAATCACTGCAAAACCATCTTGCACAAAAACTTGCGCTCCGGTACTATCAATTATTTCACGCACGAAATCATCTGAATTCTTTTTTTCTCCCGCAAAAAATCGCAGATTTTCCAAAAGCAAAATGCCACCATTTTTTACTTTTCGCACTGCCGATTCCACGTCCGGCCCAGAAACATCATCCACAAATGACACATTACCGATCAATTTTTCCAAAACTTTAGCCACCGGCGCAAGCGACAAACTCTTGTCGCGTCCCTCAGGACGGCCGAGGTGCGAAATCAATATGATTTTCTTTGCGCCATGCTCCCGCAGATAATTAAGTGTTGGCAAACTCGCCCGCACGCGCAAATCGCTTGTTACTTTTCCATCCTCACATGGCACATTATAATCTACTCGCACCAAAACAACTTTATTTTTTACATTAATATCGCGAATTGTTTTCATAATCTGCCTCTCGTTTAAACATTCCTTACCATAATTGTATCAGTTCCGACCTTATTTTTGTCACCCGAAACAATCACTGCGAGCAAATCTTTTTCACCTTCCTTCGTATGCAAATACTCTGACGCCTTCAATTCTTTTGCCAACTCATAACCGAATTCTTCTGAGTATGTCCTAACAAATGCCGAATTTGCGTAGAGCAGCGCTAATTGATTCGCCACACGTTGATTTGGTGTCACCGAAATGATCGGCACATTTGGCCGCTGTGCGGCTATTGCCATGGCAGTATTACCAGACGCCGTTTGGCACACAATTACGTCAGCCTCAATTTCTTCCGCCAACCTCGCCGCAGCACCCGAAATCGCATCATAGACCGCATCTTTATTTTCTGGCAAATGCGACATCGGCGCAATCCGCGAATGATTTTGCGTATATAATATCACTTTTTTCATCGCTTTCACCGTCTCAATTGGATATTTTCCATTCGCAGTTTCGTCAGAAAGCATCACTACGTCTGCACCTTGTACCACCGCCGTCGCCACATCGCTCACTTCTGCGCGCGTTGGCTCTGGCGAATCCACCATTGACGACAACATTTGTGTTGCTACAATACATAATCTGCCATGACGACGACACATCGCGATTAGTTTTCGCTGGATTATTGGTACCACTTCTGCGCCCGCTTCTACTGCCATATCACCACGTGCAATCATGATCCCGTCTGCCACTTTTACGATTTCCTCCAAATTTTCATCTGACGAAATCGCCTTCTTAGTTTCAATTTTTGCAATCACTTTCGCAGTGGAACCATAAGACAGCAATAATTGTTTTAATCGCACGATATCATCTGCTGTCTGCACAAAAGAAAGCGCCACATAATCATAATCTTGCGTTGCACCATATTCGATATCTGCCAAATCTTTTGGCGTCAAAATGTCTCCGCCGAAATCCGTATCTGGCAGGTTCAGGCCTTTCTTTGACATAATAAAACCATCATTTAATATGCGCACTCTAATTGCAGTATCAGAAACGATTTCTACAACTTCAGATTTTATCTTTCCATCAAACAGCGATAGCGGCTCGCCCACCTTCACTTTTTCTGCCAAATTGTACTGCACTGGCACTGTATAGCCACCATCATGCACAAATCCCTCCGCCGATTCCAGAATCAACTCATCATCTTTTAGCAAATCCAAATGGTTATCCTTTAATGTTCCCAAACGAATTTTTGGTCCTTGCAAATCTTGCAAAATCGCCACGCTTCGTCCTTTTTTCTCAGCCGCCGCACGGATCCATTTTATCTGTTCATCGCGTTCTTCATTCGTGCCATGTGAACAATTCAACCTGCAGCCATTCACGCCCGCCATTATCATTTCTTCAATTTTTTCTGCACCAAATACAGAAGGACCTACTGTCGCCAAAATTTTAGTTCGTTTAAATAGTTTACTCATATTATTATATTACCATAAGTTGTATTTTTATGATATGATATTGTTATGGCATACAGTAAGAGTGTTCACAGTGGTCGCACTCATATAAAATCTTCTCATCGTGCCGCAGCGAAAACAGCCGCGCGCAAGAATTTTCTTTTTAGTAAACGCGCAATTCTGACTATTATTATAGTTGCCGCAATGACCGTAGTGCTGGCTCTACTTTTTAACATTTTCACCACGCCAGAACGCACTATTACCAAAAAAATTGAAAATATCGCCGCCGATTACTACGAAAATTACTTGTATAGTTCTATCGCGAGTTCTAGTTCCATTAATAACACCAAGCCCGTCACAGAGATTATCGGCAACTACGCCAAAAACGGTTTTGACACTATTACATTACATCAACTGCTATTATTTGACAATCAACGTCACGCCAACGCTGCTTCTATTTTGTCGCGCTATTGTGATGAATACGAAACTACCATTCATTATTATCCTGTTGCGCCATTTGGCCAAAAAGATTATCACGCTGATATTACATATTCCTGCATTTTTAAATAATACAAAAAACTTGTGATATAATTAAAATAAGCGTTATATATAATATAAGGAGGTAGAGTGGGAATCATCAAACGACGGGGGATATTATTATTTACATTATTTGCTTTTGCATCGGCAGCATTTCTTGGATCTCCAAATACTTTTGCGGAAGATTCTGCAGGCAAGGACGTACTCCACGCAGTAACAATGACCTACGATCAAGACGTAGTAGATATTTATAACAACGTTTATGTTGTTTCCATCGACGATCAAAAAGATATAACGCTCGATTTTGATGTAGAAGAAGGATTCTATGGCGTAAAGACAATT
>JAFWKY010000005.1 GCA_017514105.1 Candidatus Saccharimonadota bacterium | reverse complement strand
GCCTACTACTGGTCTAGTACTGCTGTTTCGGCTTCGCAGGCTTACCTCCTGTTCTTCTATTCCGGTGGTGTATGGCCGGCGGTCCGCTACTACCGCGGCGGCGGGTGGTCCCTCCGCTGCGTGGCGCGCTAGTTGGGCTTGTTCTCTCAGTTAGGCCTTTGGGTCTTCCGCGAATCTCCTGTCAGGGAAAGCGCGGAGGGCCCAATTTGGTATGTTGACATGTCGTGTGAATGGGGTGGAACAGGGCAGGACACGACTGGCGGCTGGAGTGTGGGCCCGCAGCGAGAGGCGCTGAGGACACAAAGTCCGAAGCGCCGGTGCGCGAGCGCGGAAGGAACTTCCCGGTAGGGAAGTGACGATAAGTGAGCGAAAATATACCCCCTGTGGGGGTATATTTTGTCCTGTACGTAAGCGGACGCTCTGTGTCCGCAGAAGTACGGACTGATACATGGGTAAGCGGCTTCATAACGCTTCAAAAAGTCCACGCTTTTTGCGCTAAGTCTAGTCATGCTTATGTTATAATTAAATGGAGGGGGATCATTACAGGCACAGCGTGCGTGCTGCAACCCTGAATAATGATATTGACAGGAGATTCGGATGGGCACACTCTTCGGCGGCGTCTAGCGCGTGCGCAGGAGTTCAGTTATGGGTACCCGCCTACGGGTGGAGTACACTAGGAGATGCTCTGTATACCTTTGCTGCGTACTACTTTGTCCGTTCCGGCAACGTGAACGGCTCCACGCTTTACAACTTTACTGGGAACGCCAACTACTGGTCTAGTACTGCTGTTTCGGCTTCGCAGGCTTACAACCTGAACTTCAATTCCGGTGGTGTATGGCCGGCGAACCGCAACAACCGCAACAACGGAAGGTCCCTCCGCTGCGTGGCGCGCTAGTTGGGCTTGTTCTCTCAGTTAGGCCTTTGGGTCTTCCGCGAATCTTCCAGGTCAGATTAGATTCTATCCTCCAATATGGCTCTCAAGATTGCCTCTACTGTGGCATTATCGTATTTTCTGAGCGTTAAGTACAGACTGTAGTCTAGTCCGTAACGAGCGAAAACTTTTTTGATGAATTTGTGTGCATCTAAATGTTGCATCAGACCTAGGTAGGACAAGAGAGTCGCCATGTTTGCGCCTTTGGTTTCTACGAATTTCCTGACCGCTTGATCTAATTTTTGTTGCAAACGATTAGATGGATACAGCGTATGCGGATATATCCGACAGCCGATAAAATTGACGCCTTTGTCTACTGGTTGGACATAAACTTTCTTAGAATGGAGAGTAAGTTCCAGATTATCACGCATAAACGCTTCAATTTTTTTGTTGTCACGCAGGGCTTTTTCGTATTGTTCTGCCGGCACAATTCGCACAAAATCGTCCACATAACGACCGTAGTATTCGTAACCTAAGTCGTATTTGATATAGCGGTCCAGTTGGTCCAAATAGATATTTGATGCGAGTTGTGAAGTGAGATTTCCAATCACGATACCTTGGCCAGCATCACGATTATATAGACTCTTTTCCGGCGGAAGACTCTCCCAGTCTGACGCATTGCCGCGACGATAAGATTTTGGTGCTGGGTCATCCATGATGACTTGGTGCCAGAGGAACAGACAGGTCATGTATAATTCGTAGCCCGCGCGGTCTGTTTTGAACATGGCGAATTGCTTGTCCAACCCCCATTTGATGCGGAGGTACAGTTTTTTGCGTGGCAAGGACATGAAATAACCTTTGATGTCGTTTTTTAGGACGTAAGCATCTTTGGTGAAGTCGTTTGAGGCTTGCTTCATCATCTTTTGGACACGCTGTATACCAAACAGCGTGCCTTTGCCTTCGCGACAACTGTAGGAGTCGTAGATGAAACGGCGGTCCCACCATTCGGCTTGCATACGGTAAAGAAAGTGGTGGACGACGCGATCCCGAAACGGCGCAGCAAAAATTTCGCGTACCATAGGGTCAAAGATAATGAACGATACGGAACCGCTGGGTTCGTAAGTGCGCTGCAGGATGCTGTCGGCGAGTTGGACGATATTCTCCTGCCAGTTTACTTCGTATTGATGTTCGTTGAAAGTGCCAAGTTTGTTTTTGCGAGCCTCACGAAATGCAATAGTGAGTTCGGTGATGAGCCATGTGCGAAAGCCCAAAGTATTGATGCGCTTGATATCCTCAGCAATGATTAAATGATGTAATGGCATAATCCTCCTTAGTTGTTGGTTGATTTGTTGAGTTGGTTTTGTCTTTTGACTAATTTTTTGTGTTCTTGTTTGGCGATTGCGGCCAAGCGGTTCAACCCGGCGTTAATTGCGATGCACGCGTCATAATTGAGTTGTTTGAAGTCGCTCAGGACCTTGAATTCCAAAATTGCAGTGTGGAGATTTTGGTGGATTTTGGCCCAGTTGGACTGCAGAGCGGTAATTTCGGACGGCTTTAACTCGGTGATAGCGTGGTAAATCTCCAGAGCGGTGGTGATGGATCTGACTATGTCGCCACCGACAGTGTCGCGGATGATGGTAGGGACGCGCCTGGAGATGGTCGGTATGATGCGTTGACCGAGGTTGATTAACAGTTGATAGAACTCCGGCGATAGGTTGCGAGCGGGAGTGATGGTACTCATGGCTTTGCGACGTTCTTTTTCTTTGTCCTGCAGTGCCTTGATTTCGCGTTCACTAAAGGTCTTGGTGAGTTCAAAATAAAATGTTTTTTGGCTGTCGCGACCTTCGGTTTGGTAGAGTTTGGCTTTCTTGAGCCAGATGCGCACGTTGTCTACGTCTTGGACACGAATGTAGCCGATAATATATGGGTTTTGAAAACTCAGACTGTCTTCAAAAAACTTGTTTTTTAGTCCGTAACGCTGAATTATCTCGTAGTAATAGAATAGTGCGGAGTTTTCGGCAATTTCGTGCCAGCCTTTGTCGCCCGAGCAGGGGATGAGATAGATGCGGTTGTCGTTGGTTTTTTCTTTTTGCTTGAGATTTTGTTTTGCGGTGTCGTATTGTTTGGGCGTGATGGGTGTTTGCGGTTGCGCCGGCGCTTTTTCAGCAAAATTAAGCATTAGTGGTAGTTGTTTCGCTTTTTTCATAACTTGTCCTTGATTAATTGTGATAATTAATAAAAATAGTTCATCAAGGGCCACGTGTGCTCACCATCATATAATTGACAATATGATAACATATTGGGGTGAAGCGGCAGTTTTAGCGAAATTGTGACTAAATTATTTTAGCGCAATAATTCTTCAATGCAGGGATATCGGTTATAATTGTGTCCCACATTTTGTCTATATCTATTTTTCCGTAGTCGTGCGTAACGATATTTCTGAATGCGATTATGTTTCTCCAAGGCATTTCGTTGTGAGTTTCTTTGAATTTTTCGCTAAGGTTATTAACGAGTTCGCCGATTTGAATTACTCTAAATGCGCAGGCTTCCTGGAAGTCTAAGTCATTATCAAAATCGTTGCGGTTGCCATTATGGCGATCAATTGTTGAATTGATTTTGTTGCAGTATTCAATTATTTCTTCTAATATAAAAACGTCTCTATCTTCCATATACTAAAACTCGGTCGTTCTTAATGAGATTATAAAAGCGTTCGCCTGCACTATTGGTGGTGAGAATATCTACTTCTGTGCCCAATTCGTCCATTAAATCGAAGCGAAAACTGTTTAATGCGATATAACCTTTGATATTGCCACCATCGTCAATTAATAAGTCCACGTCGCTGCCTTCTTTGGCGGTGCCTTTTGCGTAGGAACCAAAAAGATAAGCGTTCTTTATGTTGTATTTTTTGCCGATTTTCGCTACGGCGTTCTCAATTTGTTTTAATGTGAGCATTATTACTCCTTAGATTAATTATATCATATCTATCGTAAACGCAAAACAACATATTTATTCCTCCAAAAAATGTGTAAAATTACACATTATTTGTCCGAAAAATGTGTAAGACCCCTGTAAGCTTAAAATAATCTTGAAAAATAAAAAGAAGTATGCTATATTGAAATTAATAAGAGTCGTGGTGTGTGAGCCAAGGGTGGGACCAAGGCGAGTATTTTTAACCATAAGAGAGGAGATCATATGGGAATAAAAATATCAACTTTAAATGTCCTGAAGCGGGCGAAGTATTTCGTGGCGTCTCTGGCGCTGATAGCGACGAGCGCGCCGTTCGTGATAACGAGCGGGAATGCGAGTGCGGCAGCAAAGCCGGAATATGGTTGTGTGAATAATGCGACTGCGCTAGGACTAAGATATGCGTTTATATCGCTTAATCGTACGGCTTCAATTTGTTCGTCGTTTGATAACCGAGATTGGTACGGCGGAGTGGACACCTTGAATGTCTACGGTAATTCTTATCTAGATTTGTATAATTATACTTTGACAAGTAATATACGAACTCGTACGGGCGGTTCGCTTACGATTACTGGCGACGGCACACTTGAGGGTACTCTGAGCGGTAATATTACTATTTATAGTGGTAGATTTTCTTCTAATCCGTCAAACTATGTTGCTGATGGATATGAGGCATATAGAGATGGCAATTACTGGATCGTGGCCGAGGAGACCGAGGTTACCGCTACGGATGCCTCTATTCGTGTAGACGAGTCTGCCGATATCGCTACGATTACGCCAGAAGCATACAACAGAGCGTCTTTCTCTGTGACGGATGCGACTGGTGCGGATGCGAGCGACAAGGTGCAGATCGCGGCGCGCCGTGAGGATGGCAAGTTGATTATCTCTGCTACCGGTGTTGCGACTGGACTATATAACGTCCGCGTAACTGCTTCTGATGGTAAATATGCCACTTCGTCAATTATTGTCTATGATTACGAAGAAATTGACGACCAAGTAATGTTCGTTGGTAACGAACTCGACGTTGCAAGTGTGTTTGAAGTAGAGGGCATTGAATGGGAATTGACCGGTTCTTCTGACGAGTCAGTTGCTACGGTGGATGGCTCAGTAATAACCGCCGTAGGTGCTGGTACTGCAACTATCACCGTTACAGTGGACGACGGTTTTGGTACGAAATTGACCTTTGGTGTGACAGTTTATGATTTTGACGAAGATCCTCAGACCTTGATTGTCGAGAAGGGCGGAAATATTACGATTCGTCCAGATAGCAAATCTACAGATGTAGCACTTGACGAAGAGTACGAGGCTGGCGTTGTAGAGATCACCAAAGATGAAACTGGTGCATTCAGCGCGAAGGGTCTAAATGTTGGTACGACCGTACTCACATTTACTTTGACGATCGGGGATGAAGTTTACGAAAAAGAAGTCACCGTATATGTCTACGAAGTAAAGACCAAGGAAGTTTGGGCAGAAATCAGTGGTAATGCTGAGGTAGAGATTGAATTGCCTGAGAACGCCGAGATAGACGTAACTGGTGAATCTGCAGATGCTCGCACGGCTGGTTTTGAAGGTGATATGTATACTATAATCGGTTATCGCGCTGGTGATACGAAGATTAACTATACTTTAACAACTGCTAATGGCGAATCTACTTCTGAAGTGCTCGTACACGTATATGAAGCAGAAATCGAAGAAGAAATTTATCTTCCAGCTGGTACTCCTGTTAACGTAAATGATGCTGCAGTATCTTCTATTAAGAATGCAGAGTCAGTTGGTGTAACCTTAAGCCGTGGTGGTGAAGGTGTAACGACTCTTGAAGGAGATAACGCTTCTAATGGAGTAATTACTGCCGGCGATACTGCTGGTGATGATGAGCTAATCTTCTATTATGGTGGAGACATCAATAATAGAGTTGGTTCTATTAAAATACACGTATTTGAACTTCCAGAGATTGAAGATCGCTTACTCTCAGCAACAGGTAGAGGTGCTGAAGATAGTGAGACCATTAATCTCAATGACAAGAACATTCCAGAATACACTATGACCTCTAGCGATGAGAGCGTTGTAAGCATTGATGGACATAAAATTATTGCCGAGTATGCTGGAGATGCGTATGTTACGGTTAAATTCACCGGTGCTTATGGCAAGCCAGAAGTTACTTTCAATGTAACAGTGTCTGATTTCTACAGTGATGCTAATACTCGCTACGAAATCACAGAAGGTGACGAAGTTTCGTTCACCGTAGGGGAAGCATACGACCAAGATTTCGTCACTTGTTTGATTGATGGTACGGTTTGTGAAGATAGCGAAGACTTTACCATCACGAAAGACGAGAACGGCCAATATTCAGTTATCGCAAACGAAGGCATCAGTGGTGGCGACTATACGTTGACCTTTATTGATGGACTAATTGACTATGATAACAGAGTTGATGTGACGCTTCGCGTGCGCGCCATTGAAGTGAGCAAGAGCGAAATCTACATCAAGAAGGGCGAAACAGAAACCTTCAGTGTGAGAGCATCTGGTGGTACAATCTTTGACTTTGATAGCATCACAGCCAGAGTAGTTGACGCAGATGGCGGCACGATAAATGATGTGCGTTTGAATTGTCCTGATTTGCTCGGTACTGGTATTTGTACTGTACGCGCTAACAAGGCTGGTCAATATACAGTTGAAGTCCGCAACCGCAACCGCATCACTGGTCGTGAATATGCAACCAAGTATGTGATGGTCTATGTAATGGACTTTACGGTAGAAGACACCGAGTATCACGTAAAGAAAGGTGATACCGCCAAGCATCTAGTAACCGCACTTAACGATTACTGGAATGAAACTTATGCCGAAGGCGTGACTGGCATTGATGTCTGGCAAAAGCCAGGTTCGGACAGTGACTATATGTTCATGCTGGACGAAGATGTAGAAGCCGGCGATTATGACCTTACCTTCTACGCCTATGGTGCACCGGACAAGTCTATGATTGACGAAAAGACCGTAACGGTACACGTTTACGAGATGATCGCTCCAGAAGAAACCAATTATTACGGTGAAGTGCTTGACACATTCAACGTAGTGTTTGGCGACAAGAACAGCCATGCCACCCAAAGCCACGCTTGGGACGAAGGTTCGGCACTTGGACTACCTATCTTCGGCGACACAGCAATCGCGCTCTGGCCAGGTAAGTACGTAGTGACCTACACTGACTACATGGGCAACGACGAGATTGTTGGTAAGTACACCGCAACCTTTGAGATTTACAATTTGTCTACTACGGCGCAAGGCGATACTACCTTGGCACCGGGTGAGAAATTTGAATATAGCATCAACGCTAACCGCACTTATGGCGATATCCACACAACTGTCACTCGCGATGGTGAAGTAATCGCCGAGGGTGATGGTACTGACGCGCTTGATATTGATACATCCAAGGAAGGTAAGTACGAAATCAGTATCGTTAACACTTCTGCTAAGGAGCACGGTTTTGACGAAGAAGATAATTATTACTTCTATGTAATCAATGCTGAAGACCAAACGCTCTTTGTGCCACTAGGTGAAACGGTAGAACTCAAGTCTGATTCTATCTGGACGCCAGAGTTTGCTCACGAACAAATTTCTGGTCGTGATACTGATGCCGACGAAGATGGCGTAGTGACGATTGATACGAATGAGTATGAACTCGGCACGAACATCTTTGAAATGGCTCATACATTTGAGACTGGCGAGCGCGAAACTGTAAAGACTGTAACCTTGATTATCTACAAGATTAATCCAGATGAAGCAACTGATCCAGAAGCAGTTACCGAGGAAACGATTAAAAATCTCATCGACATGATGAATAATGTTGTCACCGATGAGGATTGGGAAGCACTTATCGAGAAGGCACGTAAAATGTACGGTGACGATATAGAATCTTATATTCTCACATTCATGAATATGCGTGCCGGCAACGAAATCGACACTGAAGTAGTCGTAACAGACATTAACGACAGTGTTTCTGAGGAAGATGTAGCTGCAATTGATAAAGCACTAGAGGGAACCGCTGTAAATCATATTGATTACTATGATGTTTCTGTAATCCTCAGTGTAGATGGCGATCCATTTGGTAAGTTGCATCAGTTGGATGGCTCTATCGTAGTGGCTCTTGCCAAGGCCGAGGACCCAGAGACTGGTTACACTCGTCAGTACTTCGTAATTGCCAAGCACGGCGATTCAGAAGAAGCAGTAATGTTAGTGGAAGGTGTAGATTTCTACATCCAGGATGGTCAGATCTATGTAATCTCTGACAAGTTCTCAACCTTTGCGGTTGCTTACAAGGACACTTTGACACCAAAGGCTCCAGATACTGGTAACTTTACTGTCAAGACTGGCGCGGCTGATAATACTTCCGCATCTGTCGTGGCAATGGTTGCAGTTGCAATTGCAGCAGTAATCACATTGGCCGGCGCAGTGAAGTTCTCTAAGGCACGCAAGTAATCACTGTATAATATATAGTAATATATAGTGATCAGACATAAAACTCCGCTCGGTAAGGGCGGAGTTTTTGTTGGAATGGTAACTACCCCTTGTAAAGTTATTCATCCTATGATATAATGGTAGGGATATTAAAGTAAAGGAAGATATGAGTCGTATCGGAAAACAACCCATCGATATTCCGGCGGGAGTGACAATCACGGTCGGCGACAGCGAAATTACTGTTGCAGGGCCGAAGGGCACACTCAACGTTCCGGTTCAGCCTATGACTACCACAAAGGTAGAGGGCACTCAGGTTATCGTCACACGAGCTGATGACGAACCGAAATCTCGGGCTTGGCATGGCTTACAACGCGCATTGATCAACAATGCTGTGATTGGTGTCACCAAGGGTTACGAGAAAAAACTAGAAATTAACGGTGTAGGTTTCCGTCTATCAGGCGGTGGACAAGAAATTGAAATGGCGCTCGGTTTTTCACATCCAGTGAAATACAAGGCTCCAGAAGGTGTCCAACTTACTACCAATAAAATGGAAATTACGGTATCTGGCATTGACAAGCAAAAGGTCGGTCAGGTCGCCGCAGAGATCCGCAGCCTCAAGAAACCGGAGCCATACAAGGGCAAAGGTATTAAGTATGTAGATGAAGTAATCATCCGCAAGGCTGGAAAGGCAGGAAAGAAGTAATGAAAAGCGAATATAGAGCCGCACGCACTCGTGCAAAGATTCACGGCACGGCAGAACGCCCACGCCTTTCGGTTCATTTTTCAAACCTCCACATTACCGCACAGGTCATTGATGACGACAAAAAGGTCACTTTGGCATACGCAACTACGGTTGGCGCCAAGATGACTGGTACAAAGACCGAAAAAGCCGCCAAAATTGGTGCAGAAATCGCCAAGAAGGCAAAGGCTGCGAAGGTCAAAAAAGTCGTATTTGATCGCGGTTCACAACTATATGCAGGTAGAATGAGCGCACTCGCTGACGCTGCTCGCAAGGAAGGATTGGAATTCTAATATGGCAGAAGTTGAAAAGAAAACTCCAAGAGTAATCAACAAGTCCGGCACCCTCAAAATGGAAGATAAGGTCGCAGCCGGCAAGCATACTCGCGACATTTCGGGCCGCAGAATGGACCGTCGTGGCCGTCGTGATCGTGTTAAGGCCGAAGCTGGTCCAAAAGAATTTGACGAGATTACTATCGCTGTAGACCGCGTGTCACGTACTGTGGCTGGTGGTCGCCGTATGCGTTTCAAGGCGCTTGTAGCGATTGGTAATCACAAGAACAAGGTAGGCGTAGGTGTTGCAAAGGGCAACGACGTGACTACTGCAGTCGCAAAAGCGACCTCCAAGGCAAAGAAGTCAATGATTACCTTTAATATGAACGGTGAGACGATTTGTCACGAGGCTCGCACCAAGATTACCGGCGCAGATGTTCTGATGAAACCTGCTGCTCCTGGTACTGGTATTATTGCCGGCGGTACAGTGCGTTCAATTATGGGTCTTACTGGTGTAAAGAATTTGATTTCCAAGTCACTCGGTAGCACCAACAAAGTAAACATTGCTTACGCAGTGATTGAAGGTCTTCGTGCACAGGTGCCACGCAATGAGTGGACTGGCGTAAAGGCTACCAAGGCTGCCGAAAAGGCTGCTCCAGCAAAGGCCGAGAAGGCTAGCGCAAAGGCTGCCACTGAGGCTACCAAGGCTGCTCCAGCAAAGAAAGCCACCGCTAAGACTGCTGCTAAGGCCGCAAAGCCAGCCGCAAAAAAGTCTGCGAAGAAGGAGACTAAGTAATGAAATACAATGATTTAGTAGTAGAGAAGAATACTCGCCCTACGCGTAAGGGCCGCGGTATTTCGGCTGGTCAGGGTAAGACCGCTGGTCGTGGTACCAAAGGTCAGAAGGCTCGTACTGGTCATCGCAAGATGCCAGCCGGCTTCATGGGCGGTCAGCGTGCAATTATGCAGGCTGTGCCAAAACTCAAAGGTTTCAAATCTTTCCACGCTAAGGCCGAAGTGGTCTATACAGACCGCTTGAACGACCTCAAGGGTAAGGTTGACAACTATGTACTCGCTGAGAATAGCCTGATTTCTTCACCATTTGTGAAGGTAAAGGTAATCACTCGCGGTGAGTTGAAGAGCAAGATTGAACTAGAGACGCAATTTGCTTCCAAGAGCGCCGTAGAGGCGATCAAGAAAGCAGGTGGCTCATTCAAGAAAGTCGAAATCTTAAAGAAGCCTGAGAAAAAGCAAGACTAACAAAATATCCCCTTCGGGGGATATTTTTTGTGATATAATACTTGTATGGAAGAGAAGGAGTTAAAAACAAGTACGAAGCAACGCATTTTGATAGGTGCGATTGCGGTGATAATGGTGGGATCAATGATTGCGTCGTATGCAGCAATTGTGATTAATGGAAACAAGGCGAATTCTGGCTCGGGCGCAGCGCAGTCTACTATTTCTGAAGAAAAAAAGGCGCAGTATGAGGATGAATATGCTGCGGCGCTAGAAAAGTTCACGAGCGTTTCGGCGGATGATTACGCGAAGTTTATCGCTTACAAGGACAACATCAAATCTTACAATGAGGCGGCGGCGAACAGTGGCGGTGTTTCAACGAAAGATTTGCTAGAAGGGAATGGTCGCACGCTCGATGCTACGGACAAGGATTATTTGGCGTATTATGTGGGTTGGTGTGCGGACGAGACGATTTTTGACTCGTCGTTTAATAACAACGAGAACCCGACGGCTTTCGCGAAGGCTTTGGATGTGTCGCTTGGCATGATTGAGGGGTGGAACCAAGGCGTGGCCGGGATGAAGATCGGCGGTGTGCGCGAAGTGACGATTTCGTCTGAACTGGCCTACGGTGATACGATGGAGATTTGCGGTGGTAAGAACAAGCCACTCAAATTCATGATTCTGCCAGTAGAGAATGAGGACCCGTTGAAGTCTGCGGCTGCGGCGGTGGACGAGGCGTTTATGAAGTTGCAGTACGCGAATTATGGCATCGATTACGATCAGGTAAAAGCGAACACGGACTAGATTTTTGGCTGTCTTTGTGTTATAATATCGTAGTGATTTTGGTGGGTTCTGTTATAGCACCAAAATCAGGTACCGATAGACTGGGGGTGAAAAAATGAACGGTTTTACTATCGGAAATATCTCTGTTTTGTGGTGGCAAGTTGCAGTTGTGGTTTCGGCTGTCATTATGTGGTGGGCCGGTGCTCGGAGGTACCGGCTGAACGCAGAAAAGACGAAAGTACAAAAACATTTGCGGCCAGTTTGGATTTTGTTTGTGGCGGCAGCGTGTACGTCGTGGATTGCCTTTGAGTTGTTCAGGGTGCCGTCGGCGCTGTATGATGATTTGGTCGCGACCTGTGTTGATGGGGCCGGGAAGACCACTTGGGTATTGCCGCTCGCTGTAGGTGGAATTGTTGCGGGTATCTTGGTTGTCTGCATTGTCATAGCGATGATAGCAGCGAGCCTCAAAAAGGCGATATTGAAATACAAAATCGCAAAACACAAAGCAAGAGAGATATGAGTTATCCCTGGGAAATCCCGGGGATTTTTGTTGGTGTATCCTTGACAATTTTAAGCATGTGTGGTATAATGTAATTATAGATCGGTCACAGCGTTGCTGAAGGCCGATCACATTGGGAAATAAGTCGGTCGGAGACTGACTTCGTATATTAATATATAATAACAATAGAAAGGGGTGGATCTGTATTTATGATGAATATTGTTATTATGATGGCTTGGATGATGCTTGGAGCGATGGCTCTGGGACATTTCCAGATGAAGGACGGAAAGAAGTTCAGCAATCGTGTCACGAATTGTTTCGTGGCGGTTGCTTCAACTGTCGTGTTCTTATACGCGACGTTCTTATATTTGGCGGATGTCATGGACTACTTTATGTCCATGACAAACGCCTTCTGGGCGCTGATGCTGGCTTTTGTCACGATGGTGGTCTTTGGCTACCTGGTGACGAAAGTCTTGAGGTCTACCGTCAGGTTCGGTAGGACGCTGACGCCTGATAAGTAACTTTTCCAGGCTCTTCTTCGAGAGCCCGTCTTCTAGCCATAGCCCGCAAGGGCACCCCCGGGTTTGCGGTCCCTCACCGCTTTAGACCACCCGGGGTATTTTTTTATGTGAAAAATGCTTGTTGTTTTTATTAAAGTTATGCTATAATTGACGTATGAAGGTAAAACATTTATCGTTACTATTTGGAATTATTCTAGGGGGAATACTGACAGTGGGGTCTGCGTTCGCGGAGACTACGAACCTCGCGACTGACGCGCTGACTTGGCAGGACGAGGTGGACGTGCAGTTCACGTTCAACCCTGCGCTCTCTATTTCACTGTCTGCGGCGGATATTGTAATTGAAGATTTGTCGCCAAATACTTCGGCGGATAGTAATCAGATTTCGGTAACGGTAAAGACGAACAATGTTTCTGGCTATCAGTTGAATGCGACTGTGGGTGACGCGTCGCATGCGTACCGGACGTTGCTCCATACGAACGGGACGAATAGTTTTGCTAGTATTGATGTTGGGTCCAGTATGACTACGCTCCCAGAGGGGAATTATTGGGGATATTCGGCGAATGACGGCGTGACTTTTTCAGGTTTGCCGCTATATAACGATACGGAGAATGTCGCGGTACTGAACTCGTCTGATGGCGCGATTACGGAGATTACTCCGTTCCGCATCAAGGCACGTGCCGCTGCCACGCAGACTGCAGGTGACTATTCGAACGTGATCAACTTCGTAGCGGTGACGAATGCGGTGCCGGAGCCAGCGGTGGATATGCAAAATCTAGATGCTTCATTATGTGTGACTGACGCGCCGACTAAGGTCAAAGATACGCGTGACAATGAGGAATATTTAGTACAGCGCCTCAAAGATGGTAAATGCTGGATGGTAGAAAACCTCAACCTTGCCGGTGGCACAGCACTCTCAGCAACTGACACAGATGTAGATAGTAGCTATATTAATAGCTTCACTACCAGCAATAACCTCACTAAGACTGGTGATACTATCGTTCTTCCTGCCTCTTCTACTTCAGGCTTTGACACTTATAACTATTCATATGTATATAATTCAGGCAATAAGACTAATTGTGGTGCTAGTGGCCAGTATAATACTCCATGCTACTCTTACTACACATGGGATGCGGCTACTCTAGGTTCTGGTAGAACCATTAGTACAGACAATACTGATGCTCCGTATAGCATTTGTCCAAAAGGTTGGAGACTACCAACATCTAGGTCCACAAGTGCAACTAATTGGCAAACTACTTCAGATTTTTACGTTCTAGCTCATCAATACGGCCTAGATAGTACCACCAGTACAGATGAATCAGACAACGGTTTCTATACCCAGGCGGGCCCTGGCACGGTGCCGAACTTCCTGCTCGCCGGCTACTACAACAACGGCTCGTTCCGCGATGGTGGCTCGGTTAGCAACTACTGGTCGGCTACTTCGTACTCCAATATGGGTAATAATCGCGGCCTCTACTTCTATTCGAGCTACGTGGATTCAGCCGGTAGCTACGGTCGGCTCCACGGCGGCTCAGTCCGTTGTCTCTTGGCCGAGTAGTTTTACTCCTCTTCCTAGACTTTCGCTAATGAATATCGCGAGCGCCTTAAGGTGCTCGCGATTTCGCGGAAAGAGTGTGAAGCGTGGTGAGAGTTGTGGTCGTTATTGCGGTTTTGTCGCATAATTGTCGCAAAAAGTGTCGCGAAATGCGGCGTAGATATTATATAATAAGAGTATGAGTAAGACATTTTTCTTTTATGATTTGGAGACGAGTGGGCTGAATCAGCGGTACGACCGGATTATGCAGTTCGCTGGGCAGCGGACGGATATGGAGTTGAACCCGATCGGTGAGCCGGTGAATGTGCTGGTAAAGATGACTGATGATGCTTTGCCGAGCCCGTCCGCGATAATGGTAACGAAGATTACTCCGCAGAAAACGCTGGAAGAAGGGGTGAGCGAGGCGGAGTTTTGCCGGTTTGTGACGGAAGAAGTTTTTACGCCGAATACTATCGCGGTGGGGTTCAATACGGTGCGGTTTGATGACGAATTTATGCGGGCGACGCTGTGGCGGAATTTCTATGATCCGTATGAGTGGGAGTGGAAAGACGGCCGTAGTCGTTGGGATATACTAGACGTGGTGCGCTTGACGCGGGCACTTCGGCCGGAGGGAATTAATTGGCCGGTGAATGATAAAGGTAAAGCAACAAACCGTCTGGAACTCATCACGAAACTAAACGGGCTAAAGCACGAGCACGCGCATGATGCGCTTTCGGATGTGTACGCGACGATTGCGGTGGCGAAGTTGATTTCTGATAAGCAACCAAAGATTTTTGATTTTCTATATACGATGCGTGATAAGCGTGAAATCAAGCGGATGATAAATCTGGATACGAAAAAACCGTTTGTCTATGCGAGCGGGAGATACAGTTCTGATACGAACAAGACGACTGTGGCGGTGCCGCTCACAGCGGGGAGGAATGGGAATATATTGGTTTACGATTTGAGATATAATTTAGAAGAACTGTTATCTTCGGCGGGTCCTGCCGCCGCATTTTCCCCCGCTGTCGCTAAGGTTCCATCGGGGGTCCCCCAAGCGGCGTCACCCGCCGAGACCAACAAGCCATCTTCATTTTTCCCAATCGTGAAGGAACTTTGTTATAACAAGTGTCCGGCGGTGGCGCCGCTGGGGGTGTTGGAGTCGGCAAATGGTTGGGAAAAAATCGGCCTAACTCTGGAGCAGGTACAAAAGAACCTGAGTACATTGATGGCGCATCCGGAATTTGCGGAGCAAATGCGCACGAAGTGGGAAAACCAGGCGGAGTTTCCGCCAGCAGAAGAGCCGGAAGTTGCGATTTATGATGGATTTTTGAATGATCGTGACCGGATAAAAGTCGCGGCGGTGCGAAATGCTGATGCGGACAAACTGGCGGATTTTCATCCAGATTTTGATGATGCGAGGTTGCCGGAGTTGTTGTTGCATTATAAAGGGCGCAATTTCCCGTCGGCATTGAGCGAGAGCGAAGCAGAAGAATGGGAAAAATATCGTCGCGCGCGGATAGAAAAGCAAGCGCCAAAGTTTTTGGAAATGTTGGAAGAAGTCCACGACAAGGATACTTTTGTGGCGGAAGAATTAAAGTTGTATTTTGAATCATTATTATGATGGTTATGCTATAATAGTAGCATGGACAATAATAAAGTAATGATTGTCGGGACGGGGAATGTCGGTGCGAGCATTGCGTACGCGCTGATTAACCAACGTACGGCGGTAAATGAAATTGTATTAACGGATATTATTGCGAAAGATGCCGAGGGTGAAGCGATGGACCTTCGGGATGCGCTCGCGGTGGCGCCGAGTTACGTAAAAATTAGTAACGGTACTTACAAAGACGCGAAGGACTGTGATGTGGTAGTAATCACGGCTGGCGCAGCACAAAGGCCTGGCGAGACGCGGATGCAACTACTGAAGAAGAACGTCAATATCTTGAAGGGCATGATAGAACAAATCATGGACAGTGGTTTTGACGGGATATTCTTGATCGTAACGAACCCGATGGACGTATTGACGTATTTTGCTTGCAAATTTTCTGGTTTGCCGACCGAGCGCGTGATTGGCTCTGGTACGGTGCTTGATTCTGCTAGGTTGCGCCAGAGGCTCGCGAGTTACCTGAATGTAAATCCAAAGTCCGTACACGCTTATCAAGTAGGTGAACATGGTGATACGGAGGTTTCGCTGTATTCGCTCGCGGATGTGGGTGGGCAGAGAGTGACGGATTTGCTGTCGCGTGAGGTGCTGAATGGAATCTCTGACTACGTTCGCAACGAAGCGTATGAAATCATTGAGAAAAAAGGTGCGACATATTATGGTATCGCGGACTGCGTAGTGCAGATTCTCAATTCTATCTTGAATGACGAAATGCGTGTTTTGCCGGTGTCGTCGTATGATGGGTTTTCGGGTACATGCTTTGGCTGGCCGTCAGTGGTCGGGCGTGAAGGCGTAGTACGCAGACTAGATATCAAAATCACCGAGCAAGAAGGCATTGAACTTCAAAAGTCAATTAACACTTTGCAGAAAGCGATTAAGTCTGTTAAAATAAAAGCATGAAGAAAATGTATGTTTTCGTCGTGGCGATTTTTGTTGCGACACTCTTAATTGGCGGGACAATTGGTGGTGCTTTTGGTACGAATGCGCCAAAAGTACATGCGGCAGATACGGATAATTTTTATTTTGATGATTTTACGGCAGATTATTATTTGACGCGCGAGAGTGATGGCGTGTCGCGAATGGAAGTGGTAGAGAATTTGACCGCGGTGTTTCCGAGTTATAACCAAAACAAAGGTATTTGTCGCAAAATACCGTTCACGAATTTTGGCGGCGTGAATACGACGATTAGTAGTTTTGACGCGAATGACATTACGGTGCTTCGTAATGGCAAGAGCGAGCCGATCTATAGTCTTTCGCGCGCGAAGGACCATTTTGAGGTGTGCACGGGAACGGAAGACTATGTGCTCGGCACGCAAGTTTATACTTTGAAATACAAATTTGAGCGGGTGATTACTGATTTTGGTACTTATCAAGAGTTGTACTGGGATACGAATGGCAGTGGCTGGGAGCAGAGATTTAATTCGGTGACGGCGCGCGTGCATTTTGGCGACGAGGCAACGAGGCTTGGTTATGACGGTGATGAATGGTGCTACGTAGGTAGATATGGCGAGAGTGGACAATACCGTTGCACGATAAACGAAATTGATGACGGCTTGGAGTTTCGCGCGAGTAACTTGTCGCGGTACGAAAATCTGACGTTTGATATTAGTTTTTTGCCGGAGACTTTCGTGGTGCCGGAGCCTGGGAAAAATTATATTTATGTTTTGATTACGGTTATTTTTGCAATTATCGGCGGACTGCTATTGATTATTCCGGTGAAGAAATATCTGGCAGCCAAAGACAAACGCAAGTATTATAAAGATTTGTTCATAAAACCAGAATATCAGCCAAGCAAAGATTATTCGCTGTCAGAAATGACGGAGAATTATATCGGCACAAAAAAAGATTTGAAAGTGGCGCTATTTCTCAAAATGATCGTAGAAAACAAAATCACTTTGAAGAAAAACGAGGGGAAGTTCGGCCGCAACAAATGGATAATTACAGTCAAAGATGCGAACAAAATGAGTGAGGAAGAAAAGACGCTCCTCATGATTTTGAATCGTGGTAAAAAGGTCGCTGACGGTGACGAAATTGAAACTGTGACACAAATCAGCAATCCAAAACTCGCGTCGCTCGCAAAACATTTTGACGAAACGATTAAGAAATCTATAATTGCGGACGGTTTGGTGGAAGAGGAATACAAAAGTGGGACGAGTGCTAGCGCTGGTCTTGGCAGTGAGATTTTTGCCACTGTTATATTATGCGTGATGTTTTCTATGCCGATTTATATCGGGCTGTCAGCGATAGCGGAACGTTTTGCTCCAACTGGTGTGATTTTGGTTATGGAAAATGAATTTCCGTTTGCGGTTGGGTTAGTAGTATTGGTGGTTGGGATAATTTGGTGCTTGCTCAGTTATAATACGAGAGCGATTTGCGTGCATACGATTAAAGGCTTGGAACTGTCGCGCTACATGGACGGGCTGAAAATGTATATCAAGATGGCGGAAGCGGAACGGATGGAGTTCTTGCAGAGCGTCAAGGGCGCAGATACCTCGGCAGATGGAGTGGTAAAGTTATACGAAAAGTTGTTGCCGTATGCGGCGGTGTTTGGGTTAGAAAAAAGTTGGATGAATGAGTTGGAGCAGTATTGCAAATTGAACGAGATAGAGCCGGTTTGGTATAATAACCATTTCACGACAAATGACGTGCTTGTTGCGAGTAGAATAATGTCGCAAAACTCAGTAGCGGCGGTGACCGCATCAGGTGGCTCTATTGCGGGCGGCGGAAGTTTTTCGTCAGGTTCTTCTGGTGGTGGGGGTGGAGGATTCTCCGGCGGTGGCGGCGGAGGCGGTGGCGGTGGTGGCCGCTAAAAAGTAAACAGAAATGCGTTGAAAAAGCCTTTGCGGTGTATTATAATATAACAAAGAAGAAAGAACTTAAGTTAAGGAAAACAAAATGGATCCGATAAATCAACCAACACCAAATCCAACACCAGCGGCACCAACTTCTCCAGAGATGCCGAATGTGCCGATGGGGACTGCAACTTCTGAGCCAGTTAACGTTGCGCCAGAGGCGAATGTGCCACCTATGAATGCTGCGCCAGAAACAAGTACGCCACCTATGGGTGCTGCACCAGAGACAAATGTGCCTCCGGTAAATCCAGCAGCGGCCGGTACTCCTGATGTGACCGCTGTGCCAGAAGCGCCTGTGGTTGCGCCTGGTGCACCAGTTGTACCAACTCCAGTGAATCCAGTATTCCAGCCGAATGGTGGTGGCCTCGTGGGTGCGACCACGCCGATTACGATGCCAGAACAACCAAAGGCTCCAGATCCAATTGAAGAAGAATTGAAGGCTCCTCTGAAGGCTGCTGCGCCGGCACCTGGTTCTATCGGCAGTGCGGTGTCTGGTCCGGAAGCAAAGACGCCGAATGTTTCGTTTGATGATCCGGCTATGGCAAATGCGATGCAGGCTACTGCGCCGAATGCAAAACCAGCTAAGAAAAAGACCGACAAGAAAACTTTGATTATACTTTGTGCAATTATCGGTGTGATCGTTGTGGCGCTTGCGGCAGTGCTAATTATGCAACTGACTGGCGTATTGTAAAATCATTGTAACGGAAAAATAGCGAGGAAAGACCTCGCTATTTTGATTTTTTTGATGAAGTATTGTAAAATATATTTTATGGACAAGATATATATCACAACTGCGATTCCTTATGTTAATGGTGCGCCACATATCGGTCACGCGATGGATTATTGCCTCGCGGATACTTTTGCGCGTTACCAAAAGTTGATTGGCAATGAGGTGCGTTTTCAGGCCGGAACTGACGAGCACGGAAACAAGATTTTCCAAAAAGCGAGCGAACTCGGGATGCCGGTAGAAGAATATGTAAAAGAGAACTCTGATAAATTCAAAGAATTCATTCGCAAGTTGGATGTATCTTATACTGATTTTGTGCGGACAACAGATGATGAACACGAAAAACGTTGCCAGCAAATTTGGCTAAAACTACGCGAGCATATTTATCCGGCAAAATACGAGGGTTGGTATTGTACGGGATGCGAGAGATTTATTACCGAAAAAGAATATGAAGAAAACCACGGAATTTGTCCTGACCACCAAAAACCTTACGAACGTTTGGAAGAAGAAAACTATTATTTTAGGATTTCTGATTTTAAGGAAAGTATAACATCGGCGATAAAAACTGAGAAAATGAAAATTTTGCCGGAATTTCGCAAAAAAGAAGTTTTGAAGTTGCTGGAAGATTCGCCGGATGTGTCTGTGTCGCGACCAAAGTCGCAACTGACGTGGGGTGTGCCAGTGCCGGATGACGAAAATCAGGTAATGTATGTGTGGATAGATGCACTAGCGAATTATATTACGGTGTTAGGATATCCGGATAAAGATATTTCGGAGTGGTGGCCGGCTACGGCACAGTTTGTCGGTAAAGATATTTTGAGATTCCATGCGATTATCTGGCCGGCAATGCTGCTTGGGCTAGGGTTGCCGTTACCAAAGAACTTGGTTTCGCACGGTATGGTACTTGCGGATGGGCAAAAAATGTCAAAGTCTATCGGCAATGTAATTGACCCAGTGGAAGTGATTAATAAGCATGGTATTGATGCATTCCGCTATTATTTCTTGAGGCATATTGATACGTTTGCAGATTCGGACTTTACTTGGGAAAAGTTTGAGAACGCGTATAATAATGAACTCGCGAACGATTTGGGAAATTTGGTGCAGCGATTAGCGACGCTCGCGGCAAAGAATAATATCGTTTTGGATGATTATACGTTGGTGTTGCCAGAAGAATATCGTACATTGATGGATAATTATGAGTTCTCGCATGCGTTTGATTATGCTTGGGAAAAGGTGCAAGAAATTAATCGCAAAATAGACGAGGAAAAGCCTTGGAGCTTTGCCAAAGAAGGTAGAACTGACGAACTCAATTCATGTATGAATAGTTTGATAAACGCGCTACTCAATGTTAATTTGATGTTGAAGCCGTTTTTGCCGAATGCGTGTGAGAAAATCTCTGCGGTATTTGATCAGACCGTTACGGTTCCAACGCAACCACTGTTCCCAAAGAGTAAATAAAAAAATAACCCCCGGTCAAGGGGGTTACTTTTTACTCTTCGGAAGAGAGCTTGGCGGTGAAGTCGGAAAGGTAGAATCCGATAACGCCACCGATCATTGGCAAAATTGCGTAAGCAGAGAGTGCTTGGCAGATGCCACCGATGATTTGACCAAAGTCGTCACCAGATGCTGGGAAGATTTGGAACATCAATGCGCTGGCTGGGTTGAAGATGAAGTTGTTGCTGAGGCCAAGGAAGGCAGCAGAAACAACGTAACCAATTACAACTGCGAAAGCAATACCGCCTGCTACAGTAGCAGCAAAAGTGAAAGCGCTGCGCTTGTATTTGACAGCACGTGCATAGAAGAATGCAATTACGACTGCGCCAAATAGTTCTACCATAGCGACAACCCAGAATTTGCCTTCGGCAATCTCGGCCATCTTGGTGATATCGTAAGCGCCATCACCACCGGCTAGGTGGAATGAGTTGAAAATCAACCAACCGAGCCATGCACCGACGATTTCGGCGATGATGTACATAACGCCACGAATGACGGAGATGCGGCGAGTAGCCATCATACCGACAGTGACGATAGGGTTGAGACATGCGCCTGAGAATGCATAAACTGCGATATAAATCGCAATAATTGCAAACGAGTAGGTGGCGATGCTTGCAATACCCATTAATGAAAGTGCAAATAGCAACAAGGTGATTAGCAAAGTGCCGATTAATTCACCGAGCAATGCACCGTAAAATTTGTGATTCTTGAAGATGGTGAGAATGCTCTCTTTCTCTTCGTATTTTCTGGAGAAGAAGCCAGCAAAGCATGACTTGTTGGTGCTGGTAACTACTTCTTTTTTCTCCACCGTGTTGGTTTTTGGAGCCTCGGACACTGGTTTCTCTACAGTTTTCGTGGCAGTTTTCGGTTTTGTCGTCTTGGACTTGTTCTGAGCCTTTGATGACTTTGGCTTCTTGTTTGCCATTTTCCTCCTTAAATTATATTTATATAATTATAGCACACTTTTCGTATGATATAATAAAAAAAATGGCAGTAATTGTAAATAAAGAAGATGATAAAAACATTGATTTGACGCGGCGAATTGACGCGGACCTTCGTGAAAAAATGGCGGAGAGTTCTAAAATCGGAAATGCCGATCCAGACCTCGCTGAGGATTCGGAATATGTGAAAGATTTTAGTAAAACGGGACGTTTTGCTTGGGTATGGATAGTGTTGATAATCGTGGCTGTTATTATAATAGTAGCAGTAACGCTTCAGAAATAACTTTTTGATAGAGATTGTGATATAATATATAGTAACTATGGAAGAGTTGGAGAAGTTAAAACAAGAGTTAAAAAAGTTAAATGCCGAGTATTCCAAAATTAAAGATGTGGCGGTAGAAAAACGCGCGGAGTTTGGACGCGAACTAAACGCCAAGAAGATTGCGATTCTGGACAAAATTGCTAAGGCTGAAGATGCATTGCTAGATCGGAAGGTGGAGGCGCTTGATGTGACGGCGCCGGTTGCACCGAACGAAAGAATGCCAGAAGTTTATTCGGTGTTTGATGGATCTAAACATCCTTTGATGATGGAATTAGACCGCGTGGTGGCGATTTATCAGTCAATGGGATTTGATGTGATGGAATCGCGTCAGTTGGATGATGAATATCATATGTTTGATTCGCTAAACTTCGCCAAGGAGCATCCGGCGCGAGATGGTTATGATACTTTTCGCACGGAAGAAGGACTGATTCCGCCGGCTCATACTTCTACGATGCAAAATCGTGTTTTGAAGTCGTACAAGCATCTGCTCGGTGAGGGCAAAGAAATCGCCGTGGTGGTGCCTGGGCGCGTATATCGTAACGAAGACGTAGACGCTACGCACGAACATACATTTTATCAATGTGAGGGCGTGTATGTATCGGAGACTTGTACGATGGGTGATATGCTCGGGATTTTGCGTGAGTTTTTTGAGAAATATTACGAGCAAAAACTCAATATTCGTACACAACCTGGGTATTTTCCATTCACAGAGCCGTCGCTAGAGTTTATGATAGAAAAACCAAAGGCGCTCGGTGGCAAGAAAGGTGACTTTTTGGAGATGCTGGGATGTGGAATGATTCATCCGAACGTATTAAAAATGGCTGGCATTGACCCGACAAAATATCACGGCTTCGCTTGGGGTGGTGGCATTGATAGATTAGTAATGCTTCGCTATGGTCTGAAAGACGTGCGGTACTTTGAGAGCGGAAATCTTAACTTTTTGAGGGAGTTTAACTAATGAGAATTTCACTAAATTGGCTTAAAAAATTTGTAGATATCAAGATTTCGGATGACGAACTTGTGCGGTTAATTGGTGCGCGTCTAGTGGAAGTAGAAGGTGTAATTGACGAGACACATAAGTATGACAATATATATGTAGTGCGGGTGGCGAGCGCAGAAAAAATCCCGGACACGCATTTGACGTTGTGTCAGATAGATGCGGGTGCTGCGGATGTCGCGAAAGTTGAGAAAAATGAAGGATTAATCCAGGTGGTTTGCGGTGCGCCAAACGTGCGCGAGGGGATGCTTGCGGCATGGATCGCGCCTGGTGCGACTGTGCCAGCGTCGGTAAATGAGGATGCGCCATTCGTAATTGGTAAACGCAAAATGCTCGGCAAGTATGATTCGTACGGTATGCTTGCGGGAGCAGATGAATTAGATTTTGGTGATGACCATTCGGGAATTGTAGAAATTGATCCGGCGGTCGCTAAGTCTGGCGATAAGTTGGCGGATGTGTTTGAATTAAATGATAAAATTCTTGATATTGAGAATAAGTCGCTCACGCATCGGCCGGATACGTTTGGCGTAATAGGGTTTGCAAGGGAAGTGGCGGGAATAATGGGAGTGAAGTTTGCTGTTCCTGCTTTTTCTGCGGAGGCCCTTCAAAAGAGCGCAGGGCAGGATACAGCAAACTTGAGCATCAGTATTGCTTCGCCAGATATTTGTGAACGATATTCCGCTATCGTGCTTACGAAACACGGAGAGATTAAGAAGAAATATCTCACTTGGCAGGATACTATTCTCGCAAAGTCCGGCATGCGACCAATTGATCCGATCGTGGATGCAACGAATTATTTGATGTTGCTCACTGGGCAACCGCTTCACGCGTTTGATTATGATAAGTTTGTCGCAGTTGGTGGAACCAAAAAACCACAAATTAACGTTCGTTTAGCGAAAGCGGGCGAAAAGTTGACCTTGCTTGACGGAAAGGAAGTTGCGCTTGTGCCGGCGGACATTGTGATTTGCAGTGGTGATACGCCAGTGGCACTCGCGGGCGCGATGGGTGGAGCGTCTACCGAAATTGACGAAAATACACGGAATATAATCATTGAGTCGGCGACATTTAGTTTGTATAATTTGCGCAAAACTCAGATGGAACACGGGATTTTCTCGGAGGCAATTACGAGATTTACAAAAGGTCAGCCGGTGTATCAGACTATGACGGTGGCGGAAGACTGTGCCGCAATGCTTGCAGATGGATTCAAGATAGTTGGTGAGGCTGACGAATATCCAAAGCCAGCAAAACAAGATGTTGTAAAAATTACAACACACGAGATAAATAATCTACTTGGTACGGAATACGGCGATGATTTGATCGTAAAAACTCTGGAAAACGTGGGTTTTGAAGTGAAAACTGGTGCGGAACTAACCGTTACGGCTCCGCTTTGGCGCAAAGATATTCATATTAAGGAAGACATTATTGAAGAAGTTGGGCGGTTACTTGGTTATGATAATATCACTCCGACTTTGCCAAAGCATGGAACTGCGAATGTCAACAAGATGTTGGAGTTAAAGACACGAATTCGTAATTTGATGGCGAGTTATGGCGCGAACGAAACTTTGACTTATAGTTTTGTGAGTGGAAGACTGATAGAAAACGCTGGACAAGATACGAAGAACTCTTACAAAATCGTAAATTCTATTTCGCCGGAATTGCAATTTGTGCGTCAGTCGATCACGCCGAGTTTGCTTGACAAGGCCCATATGAATCAAAAAATACCGTATGACAAGTTTGCGCTGTATGAGTTCAACAAAGTTTATCAGGTGGCGTGGGGTCGTGATGCGGAAGACGTGCCGGTAGAGAGAACGCGAATGGGTTTTGTGCTTGCGGAGCGCAAGACTAAGGGCGCGGCATATTACAAAGCAAAATTATACGTTGAAAAATTATTGTCAGAGTTGAATATCCCGGTAGTGTTCCGGCCTATGACTACGGAAATCGCGATGGCGAAACCATACGAACCGAAGCGCGCGGCAGAGATTTTTACGCATGAAGGACAGTTTGTCGGTGTGGTGGGCGAATTCAGAGGCCTAGTGCGCAGAAACTTTAAGTTGGAAGACTATGCGGCGGGGTTTGAGTTGGACCTTGATGTGGTGCTGGAGAACACCAAAAACAAAGTCGTGAGTAACGATTTTGTGGTAAAAGACAAGGAAGACGTAACAATTACCACGACAAAAACTTACGCGGAAGTCTTGGCGGAAGTTGAGAAAGATAACCCTGGTGCGGAGATTACTCCACTTGGAATATATCAACCGGAAGGTGCGAAAGAGAAAAATATCACATTCCACATTGTGAAAAAATAGTTTATATTTATAGAACTTATGCTATAATATAATATATGATATTGCTTGATAGCGTAACGAAGAAATATCCTGGTGACGAAGAACCGGCACTAGATTCTGTGTCGTTGCATATTGAGCCGAACGAGTTTGTGTTCTTGGTGGGAAAGTCTGGTGCAGGCAAGTCTACTCTGATGAAAATGATTACGAAGGAAGAGACTCCAGATTCTGGCAAGATTATTATCGGTGGAATTGACCTTGACTACGTGAAAAAGCGTCACATTCCTGGCTATCGTAGGCGTCTCGGTGTGGTGTTTCAGGACTTTAAATTGTTGCCACGCAGGACTGTGTATGAGAACGTGGCGTTTGCGCTGGAAATTGTCGGGATGAGCAACAAAGAGATTCGCAACACTGTACCAAAAGTATTGGAGTTGGTGGATTTGTTGGACCAAGCAAAGAAATTCCCAGATCAGTTGTCTGGTGGGCAACAGCAGCGCGTGTCCATTGCGCGTTCTATTGCGCGTCAACCAAAGATTTTGATCGCAGACGAGCCGACGGCGAACCTAGACAAACTAACCACAGAAGAAATTATCGGTCTGCTGAAAAAGATTAACGATTTTGGTACGACGATCTTTGTGACGACGCACAATGAGAGTATTGTGAACAATTTACAGAAGCGCGTGATTACAATGAAGGGTGGCAAGATAGTTTCTGACCAAAAGAACAACGGTATATATAAATTGGACGAGAAACCGCAGCCAGAGGTACCAAAGCGCATAGTACAGACGCCTGGGCACGCCCTGAAGCGAAGGAGGGTGATTTGATGGAAAAGTCAAAAATGATAAATGCGGATGACAAGACGCTAAAGAAAGCGGCAAAGCGCGGGCTAAAGACGATTCGCAAATCTCGTGCGCGTCATCCGATTCGGGCGGAGAGTCGTATTATTAAATATGGGACGAGCGGTTTTGCGCGTAACATTTGGTTGTCGTCAGCGGCGACTATCGTGATGGCGATAACTTTGATTATCTTGTTTGTGACGGTGGTGGCGAGTGTGATTTTGACAAACACCGCAGAATTGATGCGCGACAAAATTGACATTACGATTTATTTCAGGCCAAATACTTCACAAGAATCTTTGGACGAACTCTCGCAGATTATTCAAAAAGATTCAAACATCAAGAGTGTAGTTGTTTCTACATCAGAACAAGAATACGACAAGTTCTTGGCAGAGAATGCAGATAGCAATGAAATCATTGAGATCTTGGACGACGAGATGAAAAAAATGATGATTGCGAATATGCAAGCGACGATGCGCATAAAAGTCTACGACGTGGATAATTTGGATAGTATAAAGCAGTTGGTAGAGACTGACGCAACTTTCCAAAAGAATTTGGACGAGAATATGGCGCCAACTTATGATGTAAATCAGGTAGAAATTGCCACGATTACGTCTTGGGCGCGAATCGCCAGAACTGGTGGTATGATTCTCGCGGCGGTGTTCTTGGTGATTTCGGTTTTGATTATCTTTAGCACGATTAGGATGGCAATTTTCTCGCGACGCGAGGAGATCTATATGATGAAATTGGTCGGCGCAGAAAAGAATTTCATTCGTGGGCCGTTCTTGGTGGAGGCAGAGATTTGTGGTCTAATCGCAGGGATCATTGCGGCGACGGTGAGTTACTTCGGCTTTATGTTTATCGCGCCGAGACTTGCGAATTATGGCATCAATGTAGACACGATTAAAGAAATTTTGGAGTCAAACAAATTGATTTTCGTATATTTGATATTTATGGGAATTGGCGTGTTGATTGGGCGAATTTCGGCGTGGCTCGCGGTGGCGAAGTATCTACACAAAGACAACTAACATCGTTATACTTTGTTTGACATTTATTTGTTAGTGTGCCATAATGGGCTTATGGTTAAACTAACAAAAATAAAAAAGAGTTTTGTCTTATTAGTCGCTGGACTTTTGGTCATGCCGCCACTAGTGGGTGAGATAATGAAGCGTGAGAACGCTTTTGGTATTTCTTTGCCATGCCGCAATAGTCCAGAATGTATGGAAGCGGTAGAGAAAGAACGCAAGGCTAATCAGGATGCGGCTTCGGCGAGTAGTTCGGCGAATATGTTACAAAAGAAGGTGCAGGAGTTGAACGTAGAAATTGCTGGTAGAGAATTGGAAATTGCAGAAACTCAGGCGCAAGTAGACGACTTGGAGAAGCAAATTGAGGAAACTGAAGCAAAGTTGAAAGACGAGCAAGAGGCATTGACGGAATTGTTGGTGGGCCTACATTTTGAGGGAGATGCGGAACCGATTACGATACTTGCAGGATCTAGTTCTATTTCGGATTTGGCAGAAAAGCAGGCGCGTAGCGAAGTGGTGAAGCAGCAAATCGGTGCGACAGCACAAAAGGTAAAAGAAGCCAAAATCAAACTAGAGTCCGACAAGGCCAAGGTAGAAGAATTACTAGAACAACAGAAGAGTGCCAAGGCAGAGTTGGTAGCGAAGCGCACAGAGCAGCAGCAGTTGGTTGAGAAATATCAGAATGATGCTGCTGCATACGCACAAGTTGCGGAAGAAGCAAAAGCGGCGCAGCGTGCGGCAGAACAAGCAGAGCAGGAGGCCCATCCAGAACGTTATTCGGGTAGTTCTTATACGGGCGTGAATACATACCCGTGGCAAGGTGATTGTCCGCAGCGTCAGGACGATTACGGTACGATTTGGAACGGATATTATATTGGTGGATATGTGTGTGAATGTGTAAGTTACGCTGGCTGGAAGGCTTATGAGGCTTTTGGCAAGGTAATTGCTTGGGGCAACGCTTACAGCTGGGATGATAGAGCGCGAAATTACGGATATACAGTAGATCACAATCCAGAGCCAGATTCTATCGGCCAAGTAGATGGCGGTATGTATGGTCACGTTTTCTGGGTAGAAAGTGTGAATGCGGACGGCTCTATTAATGTCACAGAATACAATAATGCCTATGCAACACGGCTGTACTCTGGTGATTTTCACTACGGCGACTTTGGTGCGCGTACGATTTCGGCGAGCGAAGTCTGGCAATATAATTATATCCATTTGAAATAACTCACGAAAATAGGGTGTCATAGCCCTATTTTTGTTTATGCTTCGTTTCGTGTGATATAATGGTTGATATGGAAAAGAAAAAAGAGTGGAAAGAGAAAAAGATAAGTCTAGGTAACGCGATTATTATGTCTGCAGTACTAGCGGTGCTGGGTATAGTGATCGGCGCGAATTGGAATACGATCATGAGGGGTTTTTCGCCATACCTCGGACTCTCGCAGGTGCAGTCTGATGTGGACTGGAGCAGTCTGGATGAGGTCTATGCAAAAGTGGCGAGTACTTACAACGGAGAGATTTCTAAGGAAGAAATGGTTGACGGCGCAAAGAAGGGGATGGTGGCGGCGCTGGGCGATATTTATACTACCTATATGAACTCTGAGGATAGCAGTGATTTCTATGACGATTTGCACGGCAATGTGGGATCTGGTGTTGGTATAGAGATGGGGATGCGTGACGGATATGTGAGAGTGCTGCGCGTGCTGCCTGACAACCCTGCGTTGAAGGCTGGTGTGATGATCGGCGACATTATCTACAAGGTGGACGGCGAAGAAGTTTACACATTGTCGTCTGAAGAAATTGCCAAGAAGGTGCGCGGTGAGGATGGGACGAAAGTTTCGCTCACGGTGGTACGTGATGGCAAAGAAAAGACTTTTGAACTGACGCGCGAGAAGATTAATAACGTATCCGCGTATGTAGATTATGATGGTGATACGGCGATCGTGACTTTGACGCGATTTGACGAAAGCACCGGCAAAGACGTGCAGAAGATGGCGCAAGAATTCAGTAGCAAAGGCGTGAACAAAGTGATTTTGGATTTGCGTGGCAATGGCGGCGGGTATGTATCGGCGGCACAAGATTTGCTCAGTCTATGGCTAGATAATCAGCCGATAGTGATTCAGAAATCTAAACATTATGGCAACACGACGATGAATACTTCTTCGGGTAGAGCGCTACTCAAAGACATGAAGACAATTGTGCTGGTAAATGGTTCTTCGGCTTCGGCGTCAGAGATCGTGGCGGGTGCGTTGCAGGACTACAAGAAGGCGACGATAGTCGGGGAAAAGACTTACGGCAAGGGTGTAGTGCAGAACTTGTTCACCCTCGGAGATGGTAGCACGCTCAAGGTGACGACCGCGGACTGGTATACTCCGAACGAGAGAACGATCAACAACGAAGGTATCACGCCTGACGTAGAAATAGAGCGTTCGTACGAGGATATCAACAAAATGCGTGATCCACAAATGGACAAAGCAAAGGAAATGTAATGAGAATTGCAATCGCCACCGCTGTTTATTATCCAATGATAAATGGGGTGGCGGTTTTTTCGCATAATCTCGCAGTGGGGTTAGCGAAGCGTGGACACGAAGTGATGGTGATTTGTCCTTCGCAGACGGGCAAGAATTATACGCGGACGGTGGACGGCGTGAAGACGGTGTATCTGAAGTCCACCACTATGAAGGTGTATCCAGACCAAGTGCACGCGGTGCAACCAAAAAAGAAGGTCCTCGGGGTGGAATTGCCACATTTATTGTACAAACACGGAATTAAAGTATCGGTATTTCCAGCGAGGCAGGTGCGAAAGGCACTGGATAGTTTTCGGCCGGATGTAGTGCACGTACAAGTGTCCGACCCGATAGGCCTCTCGGTGGTGTCATACGCGAGGAAACATCATATACCGGTGGTGACGACCGAGCATAATCAGCCGGAGGTTTTGACGGAGCCATTGCATGTGCCTGGATTTGTGAGACGGCCGGTGAATGCGCTGCTGAATGTGTATTTCGTGAATCGGCAGAGCAAGAGCGATTATGTGACGATGCCGACAGAACTCGCGATAGACAATTTGCTCGGTGAGAAAGATTTGGGCGTGCCGGTAAAGGCGGTGTCTAATGGGGTGGACCTCACGAATTTTCGTCCGGGGAAAGTACCGAGCGCTATATATAATAAATATAATATTTTGCCGAATGTCCCGACCGTATTATATATAGGGCGAGTAGATCCAGAGAAGAACGTAGAGATGGTAATAGAGGCGTTTGATGAGTGCCTAAAGACAGTGCCGGAGGCGCAACTAGTGATAGTGGGGGACGGCGTGGACAGGGCGAGGTTGCAGACACTAGCGAAGCGTTTAGGGATTGCGAAGTCTGTGAAGTTTTTGGGCAGGGTGGTCGGTCCGGAACTATACGACTTGTATCGCGTGGGCTGGCTGTTTGCGACAGCGTCGGAAATTGAGACGCAAGGAATAGTGCTGATAGAGGCGGCGGCGTCGGGGTTGCCGCTCGTGGCGGTGAATGCCGGTGCGGTGGCAGAGGTCTGCCGGGATGGCGTGAACGGGGAATTGTTGTTGCCGGGTGACGTGGACGGTATGGCCGAAGCAATGGTGAAGATACTGAGTAACAAGACAATCCGCGAGAAGTATGCGGCGAATTCGGTAAAGGTAGCGGCGGAGCACGATTTCGCGCGGACGCTGGATGAGTTTGAGAAGATATACAAGGAAGTGCAAAATCCACAATTCCACTAATACCTCTGTTGAATATAGGTTCCTGGGTTTTCCACAGGATTTTTGTGAAAATGGTTATTTTTAGTGTTTACTGTGTGGGAAATGTGATATAATGATATTGCAATTATCAGAAATATTTAAAATGTAGGCAGTTTAATTTATTATATTGTGTGTTTCGAACATAATAACGGCATCATGATGGTGTCAGTATGTTTGAACACACAACTGCTGTTTGAATGTTTCTGATAATTGCACCCATCGTGGTGCCGTTTTTATTATAAGTATGGCGCCTCCAGGGTAAATAGAACATAATCATGGAAGGTAAGCATGAAGGTCATACAATATATCAAAATTAATCACTTGTTTAATCGCGTAGCGTTTGCGTCTGGAGTTATCCTTACCCTGCTCGCCATTGCAATACACTTACCAATCATAAGCAATGGCGAGCAGGAG
>JAFWKY010000001.1 GCA_017514105.1 Candidatus Saccharimonadota bacterium | reverse complement strand
TGCGCAAGGGTAAGAACGAGGGTATTGCTACGCGTTGCAATACTGTCGCTTTCGGTGATTATGGTCTGATGTCGCTTGACAATGAGCGCGTGAACAGCCGCCAAATTGAGGCTGCACGTCAGGCAATCACTCGTTATATTAAGCGCGGTGGTAAGATTTGGATTAGAATCTCCCCACATACACCAGTTACCAAGAAACCACTTGATGTAAAAATGGGTTCTGGTAAAGGTGAACCACAATTTTTTGTGGCAAAGGTAAAGGCTGGTACAGTGATGTTTGAAATCGCTGACGTGACCGATGAGCAGGCAAAAGAAGCCTTGCGTCTCGCTTCGCACAAGTTGCCAGTGAAATGTAAAATTATAAAGAAAGAGGAGTTCTAAAATGGCACACACACTCATAGGAACAGTGACCTCCGATTCGCGTGATAAGACCATTACCGTCTCCATCGTTTCTCGCGAAACTCATCCTCTCTATCGCAAGCAGTACACGAAGACTCGTAAATACACTGCTCACGACGAGAAAAATGAGGCAGGAGTTGGCGATCTCGTAGAAATCGCCGAAACCGCACCGATTTCCAAGACTAAGGCTTATACTTTGGTAAAGATTATTGAGAAATCTCGTGGTACGGTTGAACTAAAAGAGGGCGTAACCGAAGTTCAGCACGAAGAAAAAATCGGCGCTGACGAAATCGCCCGTGCTAAGGCCGCTGAAGCCGCAAAGGCAGAAGGGGAGGAGGCATAATGATACAACAAGAAACTAGATTAAAAGTTGCTGACAACAGTGGCGCTAAGGAACTCGGAGTTATCCGCGTACTTGGTGGTACTCGCGCTCGCTATGCTCGCGTGGGTGATATTGTCACTTGTTCAGTAAAAGATGCATCACCAACTGGTGGCGTAAAGAAGAAGGCTGTGGTAAAGGCTGTAATTGTCCGCACTGTGGCTCCGATTCGTCGTCCAGATGGCAGCACGATTCGTTTTGACGAAAACGCAGCGGTGCTTGTCAACGAAGACAAGACGCCAAAGGGCACCCGCGTGTTTGGCCCTATCCCTAGAGAGCTTCGTGATGCTGGTTTTAACAAAATTATCAGTTTGGCTCCGGAGGTACTCTAATGAAAACTTTGAAAGTTAATGATACCGTAATGGTAATCTCTGGTGACAACAAGGGCACCAAAGCGAAAATCGTCAAGATTGACCGCAAAAATGGCAAGGCTATGCTTGAAGGTATTGGTCTCGTAGAACGTCACATGAAAAAGACTTACTACAACCCAGCCGGCGGCAAGAAAACCATACACGTTGGAATAGACCTCTCAAACTTGAAATTAGTTGAGGCTGCTGATGCAAAATCGTCTGCAAAAAAAGCAAAGAAAGGAGCTAAATAATGGCGGAAAAGAAAACGGCTGCCAAGACCGCAAAGACTACGGTCAAAGCACAACCACGCCTGAAAGCTCTATATAATGATGAGCTCAAGGCAAAATTAGCGAAAGAGCTTGGTCTAAAAAATATCAACCAAGTCCCAGAGCTAAAGAAAATTATCGTGTCTTCTGGCGTTGGCAAGAAGCGCGAGGACAAGAAGTTTACCGAAACGGTGGCTTTGACACTTGCAAAGATCACAGGCCAGGCGCCTACGTCGAGACTTGCCAAGAAGTCAATCGCTACGTTTAAAATTCGTAAGGGAATGGGTGCGCCGGTTGGCTATCTCGTAACTTTGCGTAACGACAAGATGTATGAGTTTGTTGATCGTTTGATTAACATTGCGTTGCCACACGTGCGTGATTTTCACGGTGTGAGCCGTACCGCATTTGATGCGCAAGGCAATTACAATCTTGGTCTCAAGGAACAGACTGTATTTCCAGAAATCACTTTTGAAGATGCAGCCGCGCTTCATGGTCTTGAGGTAACATTTATTATTAAGAACGGTTCAAAAGAGGGAAGTTTGAAACTATTAGAACTATTTGGAATGCCGTTTGAGAAGGGAGTAAAGTAGTATGGCAAAGAAATCTGCAGTACTCCGCGACGAAAAAAGGCGTGAGATGTACGAAAAATACAAGGCAAAGCGTGCCGAACTAAAGGCAATGGGCGACCTTGAAGGTTTGCAAAAGTTGCCACGCAATTCGTCGGTAACGCGCCTCAAAAACCGCGACATGTTGGACGGTCGTCCGCGCGGTTACATGCGCCGTTTTGGCCTGTCGCGTATTAACTTCCGCGAAAAAGCAAGCAAGGGTGAAATCCCTGGTGTAACAAAGAGTAGTTGGTAGGAGAAAGGAGAAAAATGTCATTACAATCTACAGATCAAATCGCTGACCTCATCACACGCATTCGTAATGCTGTGTTGGTTGGCAAGACTGAAATTCTCGTTCCTACTTCCAAACTAAAGGCGGCAGTAATTGAGATTTTGGCAAAAAATGGCTACGTTGCATCTTATACGATTGAGAAAAATAGCCCGCGTGATTTGCTACATGTAGTAATCAACGAGGCTGGTAGCGTTAGCAAAATCAATGAAATCACGAAAGTTTCCAAGCCTGGTCGTCGCGTGTACTCTGCGGCGAATGAACTTCCGGTAATCAAATCTGGTCGTGGTATGATCATTGTATCTACTTCCAAGGGTTTGATGACTGGTCGTGATGCCAAGAAAAATGGCCTTGGTGGCGAAATCTTGGTGAAAGTCTGGTAATCGCTCGGGCCGCTTGGTCGTTTGACCACTTGGCTCTGCGATACCGAAACAAACCTGCTAAATGGCAGGTTTGTTTTTTTGTTGAAAAATCAGCAAAACTTTGTGGTTATGTAAAGTTTTGTTGAAAAATCAGCAAAACTTGTTGACGGGGAGGAGAAGTTGACGTATAATATAAGAGTATGAAAACAATTACACGGAAAGAATATTTAGAAAAATTAATATCGCTACGTGACCAAAAGATAATCAAGGTGGTGACTGGTGTACGGCGCTGTGGTAAGTCCACGTTGCTTAGGATTTTTCGTGATTACTTAATAAAAGACGGTGTCCAGGAGAAGAGGACGCAGTATATTAATTTTGAGGACCCGGAATACAGTTATAATCTTGACTGGCACGACGTGTATGAGATGATTAACAAAAATTTGTCGCCAAAGAAAATGAATTATATAATGCTAGACGAGGTCCAGTATATTCCGGAATTTGAGCGTCTACTAATTGGTCTACAAACGAAAGACAACGTGGACTTATATGTGACTGGTTCGAATGCACGAATGCTGTCTAGCGAACTTGCGACGATACTGTCTGGACGTTCGGTAGAGATTTCTATGCTGCCGCTGTCGTTCGGTGAATATCTTCAGGTGTTTGAAGGTGACAAGAGCCGTTCGGTAGAAGAGAGGTTTGCGGACTATATGAGCTTTGGTGGTTTTCCGCAGGCGGCTAGTATTTTTGAGCAGAGTCCAGAGTCTATAGATACGTATTTGACTGGCATTTATGAAACTATTGTAGGACGAGATATTATGGATCGTGGAGAAGTGACAGACAAGGCTACGCTTAATCGCGTGATGCGTTATCTGCTTGACAATATTGGTAACTCTACGTCGGTCAGTAGTATTGCGGAAGAGTTGGGTGTATCTAGATACAAAGTTGACCAAATAATGGAAGCGTTGACGGAAAGTTTTTTGTTCTATCGGCTCAACCGTTTTGATACCAAAGGAAAAGAATTGTTGAAAACTCAGGAAAAGTATTATTCTGTGGACTTAGGGTTAAGGTGGGCAATGTTGGGACGTGATGCCTCGCGAGATATGGGTCATTTGCTAGAGAATGTGGTGTTTCTAGAGTTAAAACGCAGAGGCGCAAAAATATCCATAGGTAAAGTCGGTGACAAGGAAGTGGATTTTATTGTACGAGATTCGCAAGGCAGAATTGCCTATTACCAGGTGGCCTGGACGGTAGGCGACGAAAAGACTTTGGCGCGTGAATTGGGTCCGCTAGATAAAATTATGGATCATAACCCGCGATATTTGATAACAACTGATGCTCTAGAGATGAATTATGGCGGAGTCAATCAGGTGAACGTCATTAAATGGCTGCTTGGCAAATAAATGTGGTATTATATATATAAATAGTGGAGGAATATGGATTTTACGAATGTATTTACAGTGACGCCGATGAGTCGGAAAGTTGAACTGAAAGCGGGAGAGACGTATACTGGGACGGTGGTGGTGGCGAATCCGATGACGGCGGAGCAGAACTTCGCGTATAAGGTGTCGGTGGCGCCGTACAGCGTAGAAGGCACGATGAACGATGCAAACTTTGCGACGGAGAGTCTGCGTTCGCAAATCACAAAATGGATAACTATTGATAAGCCGAGTGGTGTTCTCGCGCCGAACGAGTCAGCGGAAATCACCTACACCATTACTGTACCGGAAGACGCGCCGGGTGGCGGGCAATATGCGGCGATTATGGTGGGTTCGGACAACACCGCACCGCAGGCGCAGGGCGTGAACATCCAAAACATTTACGAAATCGCGAGCATCATTTATGCGCGAGTGGATGGCGAGATCAAACGTAGCGGTGAGATTACCGAAAACGATATCCCTGGTTTTGTGACGGCGATGCCGCTAACGGTGTCTACGGAACTACAAAACAGCGGTAACATCCACGAGACCGCTTCGGTGCGGGTGACGGTGAACAACTTCCTAAACGGGTCGCAAGTGTATCCGGCGGAAGGGGAAGATGGTATCCTAGAAGAAATCGTGATGCCAGACAGTAGCAGGATGGTGTCGCGTGAGTTGGGTAATCTGTCGCCGGTGGGGTTGTATGAGATAACACAGTCTGTGACATATATGGGACAGACGTCCAGCAATTCGCAGTTGGTGGTGGCGTGTCCGGTGTGGTTCATGGCAATGGTGGCGTTGACACTCGGTGTGATTATTTATGGTATCACGCGGGCGATAATCAAGCACCGGAAAATTAAACGGAGCATTGCCTAGGAAATGAAGTATTGTCTAGGGCGATTTCGCTTGTGGCAAGAAATTCGGAAAAAATTTGGTCAGAAATTCGGAAAAAATATCGCAATATTTTCGGAAGTTTGATATAATAAGCGTGAGGAGAAACGCATGCAAAATTATATACCACGTTTGATAGACACGGTTCTAGAGAAGAAATTGAGAGCACACGGTGCAGTACTTCTGGAAGGGTGCAAATGGTGTGGCAAGTCTACTACTGCGGCGCGCCAGGCGAGAAGTATCCTAGAATTACAGAACCCAGAAACCGGCAGCGACAATATAGAGTTAGCCAAAACAAAACCAAGCATCATATTGGAGGGCGAAAAACCACGACTGATAGACGAGTGGCAAGATGCGCCGACTTTGTGGGATGCGATTCGCTATGATATAGACAAGACGCGCAAGAAAGGGCAGTATATTTTGACTGGTTCGGCGACGCCGGCCACTCAGGCGCCGCGTCACTCTGGTACTGGGAGAATTGTGCGACTGACGATGCGACCAATGTCGCTATATGAGTCTGGTGAATCAACGGGCGAAGTTTCGCTAGGCGAACTATTTGCTGGAGCCAGTGACGTAAAGGGTGCTTCCGAGTACGATGTAGAAGATTATGCGTATCTTTGCGCGCGGGGTGGTTGGCCAGATAGCATAGTCAATCCGCCGGAAGATGCGATAGAAATAGCGAGCGAGTACATCAATTCTATTGTTAATAATGAATTTGGCCAGGCAGATGGTGTATTGCATAATCCTAGAAAAATGCGTCTAGTGATTCGCAGCATAGCACGGAATGTTTCTACGCCGGTGAACATTACGACGATTTACGGCGACACGAAAGACGATTCTGATATAGAATCAGTGAGTGACAAGACAGTAAAATCGTATCTGGATATCCTAGAACGACTACATGTGCGTGATGACGTAGAAGCGTGGAGCCCACAACTCAGAAGCAAAACTGAAATACGTGTCAGCGACAAACTAAATCTAGTAGATCCTTCGCTTGCGGTGGCAGCGCTGTTCGCGACTGAGCATGATTTGATAAGAGATTTCAGGACCTTTGGTCTAATCTTTGAGTCGCTGTGCACGAGAGATTTGAAGGTCTATGCACAACATTTAGACGGTGAGGTCATGTATTATCGTGATGGAGCGGGGTTAGAATGTGATAATATAGTTCATCTGCGTGATGGGCGTTGGGCTGCGATAGAGGTAAAAGTTGGTTCGCAAGAACGAATTGAGGAAGGCGCGAAGAACCTCAATGATTTGGAGGCCAGGATAGATACAGATAAGGTGGGCAAGCCAGCCTTCAAGATGATACTGACAGCGCAGAAATTCGCTTACAGACGCGAAGACGGCATTTTTGTGGTGCCAATTGGGTGCTTGAAGCCGTAGTTATTATTAAAAAATCCTTGATTTAATAAAAAAACAATGCTAAAATGGAATAAACATAACCATTATGGAGAGAATATGCATAACAAAAACTATCTGATGGTGTTAGGAGGGTCTGTTGGCGCGACGCTTTTGATGGGTGCGGCTGCAGTTATGCCTAATGCTTTCGCAGCGACGCAGGCGACGTCTTCTACCGCTACGGTGACGGTGAGTTCCACCTGTTCCATGACCGGTACGGTAGTAACTCCGCACACAGCAACAGTAAATAACGGTTCTTACACACCAAATATTGGTACGACCAACTTAACGGCGTTCTGCAATGATCCAAATGGTTTTTCTATCTATGCAATTGGTTACACTGGTGATACGCGTGGGAAGACCATGCTCCACAGCGACAGTGTAGGCTCTACCTATGACATCCAGACTGGTGTGGCTGGCGGCAATACTAGCGAGTGGTCTATGAAGCTCACGTCGCAGACGACTGGCACTAGTATTGATAATGGTTATACTAATTACTCTGTAGTGCCGAGTCAGTACACTCGTGTGGCGTTCAACAACAGCACGACTGACGCTACAGTAGGTTCTACGGTGTCTACTACTTATGCAGCACGCATCTCTCAGACACAGCCGGCTGGTACCTATACTGGTCAGGTGAAGTATATTCTCGTTCATCCATCTGGTGATACCCCATCCGAACTACCAAAGATGCAGGATGTTGCGAACTGGGGTGAGCAAATCCTCCTCGGTGAGGAAATCGTGGCACAGGATACCCGCGACAACAACACCTATACGGTGGCACGCCTCTGTGTGGCGCGCGACAGCAGCAACAACTGTACCGCGGACCAACTGTGGATGACACAAAACCTAGACTTCGCGCCGTCATCGGCCGTGACTTACACTCATGCTAATACGGACCTTGGTTGGACGACAGGTGACAGCAGTGCTACCTGGACGCCGCTTGCGGCTACGATGTCTAACCCAGCCTACATCACGAACTTCGCCAGTGGTAACCCAGAGAATTCGGTGAGTGGTTGGTCCAACGATTACAACAAGCCACACTATGCTGAGGGTAAGTATTACGATACCTCAACGAGTAGTTTCACTACAGATGAGATTATCGTCTACAACGGTACCAAGTACCAAGGCAGAGCAGCCTGTGTGGCTGCAGGACACACTGGTGCACAGTGTGATCACTACAAAGTAGGTAACTACTACAACTGGCCAGCGGCGATTGCTGACAACGATGCGAGCGAGTACACGGATAATTCTAACTACACTGTGGCACCAAACTCTGTCTGTCCAGCAGGTTGGCGTTTGCCAAACGGTCTCACGCAGTCCGGTGGTACAACTGTCATGTCCGAGTTCAATGCCCTCTTACTAGCCGGAGGAATTACCACCGGCACAGACCTTAGCGGCTCTATTGATACTGCCTACACTCCTAATGGCTATACGCTCATTAATACTAATCCTTACTACTTTGTCCGTTCCGGCTACGTGATCGGCTCCGCGCTTTACTACTTTACTGGGGACGCCTACTACTGGTCTAGTACTGCTGTTTCGGCTTCGCAGGCTTACAACCTGTACTTCAATTCCGGTGGTGTATGGCCGGCGTACCGCAGCAACCGCTACGGCGGCTGGTCCCTCCGCTGCG
>JAFWKY010000004.1 GCA_017514105.1 Candidatus Saccharimonadota bacterium | reverse complement strand
TGCCATTTTTGCAAGGCCAATACCCATTTTTTCTTGGTCAGCTTTAGTCTTAGGCTCAACAGCGATAGATACCGGTGGATCTGGGAATTCAATAGACTCAAGGTGAATTGGATGTGCTGGATCACAAATAGTGGTACCAGTAGTTACATTCTTAAGGCCTACCACAGCGGCAATATCGCCAGCGCCGATTTCGGAAATATCTTTACGATCGTTGGCGTGCATACGTACCAAACGTCCGATGCGTTCCTTGTCGCCAGTTGAAGCGTTAAGAACGGTGTCGCCAGATTTGAGTTTGCCGGCATAAACACGGATGAAAATCAATTTACCTACGAATGGGTCAGTGGCAATCTTGAATGCGAGTGCGGTAAGTGGCTCAGAATCGTCGGCTTTGCGAACGATTTGGTCGCCAGTTTTTGGATCGGTACCAACGGTTTGACCCTGGTCACGATCAAGTGGGCTTGGGAGATAGTCGGTCATGAGGTCAAGAACCTTCTCAACAATCACGCCACGACCATCGCCACCAGTGACTAGGAAGAAGTCGCCATCAAGTACGCGCTTGCGAAGAGCTGCTTTAAGTTCATCGATAGTAATAGCCTCCTCGCCCTCGCTGAAGTATTTGTCCATCAAGGCCTCGTCGGCTTGGACGGCTTCTTCAATCAACATAGAACGAGCATTTTTGGCCTTCTCTACCATATCGGCTGGAATTTCGCCAACGGTAAGTTCGTGATCGGCGTAATCTTTGTAGGTGTAGGCCTTCATATCAACAAGGTCAACTACGCCGCAAATATCTTTCTCAAAACCAATTGGCAAGTGAATAGCGACAGCATTTTTTGAAAGACGCTTATGAATAGAGTCAAGAGACTTGTAGAAATCGCCACCAATTTGATTAATCTTGTTGACGAAACAAATACGTGGAATACCGTATTTAGTAGCCTGGCGCCACACAGTCTCAGACTGAGCTTCTACGCCCATTTTACCATCGAATACCACGACAGCACCGTCGAGTACGCGAAGTGAACGCTCCACTTCGGCGGTAAAGTCAATGTGGCCCGGGGTATCGATAATGTTAATCTGGTGATTTTTCCAGTAGACAGTCACGGCTGCGGAAGTAATCGTGATACCACGCTCCTTTTCCTGTTCCATCCAGTCGGTATCAGCACCACCGGTACCACCCTTAACTAGGTCAATTTTATGTTTAAGTCCGGTACGATAAAGAATCGCCTCAGACGTTGTAGTCTTGCCTGCGTCAATATGGGCGATGATACCGATATTTCGCAGTTTACTTAGGTCGTTAGCCATATGCTCCTTTAATATTATTATTTATTGTCGTTTATGAGTTCCACACTGCAAAAAGACAGTTTTGTATTATTATAACACACTTTTCGTAATTGAGGAAAATTACGCTAGTTTTTTCCTCAAAATCTCTTGCACTGACGATGGATTAGCCTTGCCGTGAGATTCTTTCATCACTTGTCCGACCAAGAATCCAATTACCTTTTCTTCCCCGTTGCGGAAATCTTCCTGAGCTTTCTGAGTCTCTGGTTTCGCAAGCACGGCGTCTACAATTTTCTCAAGCGCACCAAGGTCATTTTCCTGAATTACCCCTAATTCTTTTGCAATGGAGCGCGTATCTTTGTTCCGCATTTGTGGATCAAACAGGCGCAAGAATACTTCCTTTGTAGCAGTAGAAGACAGTTCCTTCTTGGCATTCATCTCAGCCAAATCACCGAGTTGCTTCCCTGCTGGCAAATCATTCAGATATTCAGCGGACTTTTCTTCGGCTAGCAACACAGACGCAAAAAGATTAGACAGTAATTTGATGGCTGGGGTGGCCGAAGAAGTTTGACTCGGGACCGTAGGCTTGGCCGAACGGCCTTGAGTGTGTCCCGAGTTAAACTCTTCGGGCAGGACCCCAGCCACTTCTGCTATCTTTCGCATCAACTGCGGGTAGTCCAACAAAATCTCCAAAGTATCGTGCGGGATAATTTCGCCGAACTTTTCACGATAATCTTTCGGCATCAAAGGCAATTTGGCTGATTCTGTCGCAATGAATTCTTCCGACAAATTAATTGGCGGGATATCTGGCTCTGGCATATAGCGATAGTCCTTTGCCTCTTCCTTAGAGCGTTGTCCAGTAGTCTCACCAGTCGCGTCGCTCCATCCGCGAGTTTCCTGGATGACTTTTTCGCCCGCATCCAATATTTTACTTTGGCGTTTGATTTCGTATTCCACAGCGCGTTCTACGCTACGGAACGAATTCAAGTTCTTTACTTCTGCACGCGTTCCAAGTTCGTTGGAACCTTCTGGCGCAAGCGACACGTTCACGTCAAATCTCATATTGCCATTGTACAAATCGCCGTACGATACTCCGGCAAAAATCATCAATCGCCAGAGTTCCTTGCAGTAGTCGTGCGCGTCTTTAGCTGAATGGATATCTGGCATTGAAACAATCTCAATTAGCGGCGTGTCTACACGGTTCAAATCCACCAATGAGTAACTATCAAAGTGTGTCAACTTTCCAGCATCACCTTCAAGGTGCGCATGCTCAATACGAACTTTACCGCCAGATGGCAAATCTACGTATCCTTCTCCAATAATCGGATGATAGAATTGCGTGATCTGATATCCTTTTGGAGAATCAGGATAGAAATAATGCTTGCGATCAAAACGCGAAGAAGCATTTATTTCGCAATTCATTGCGCGTCCAGCCAAAATCGCGAGCCTCACAGCTTCACCGTTTAAACGCGGAAGCATCCCAGGCAACGCATAATCGACTGGCGATACGCAAGAGTTAGGTTCTTTGTGGCGCGCGTCATTATCTACTTCAGAAAATAATTTTGTCTTTGTTGCAAGTTGTACATGGCATTCGATGCCAATCGTCGGATAGTATTTCATTAGATGGCTCCTAAATCTTTAAGTGCTTGTTTGTAGATAACCAAAGCAGAGGCGGCTTGACGATAGGTAATCTCTAGATCCGATTCGTGCGCCAAGGCGTTGCGTAGTTTATGTGCACGCCAAACTGCATTTATGTCCGAAAATTTATCGTTTGCGCGTTTTAGTCTATCACCCATAGTTTTGCCAGGAACACCCATTTCAATCATCGCTTTGTCTAGTAATTTATCACCTTCGATCACGGTGGCCATAAAAGTTGCTGAACTTTCCTTGTTTAGTTTGTTCTCAATAGCCAAAAACTTGGTCTGATAGGCCTCTTTATTAAAATGATGCCCACCACGTTTGCCGGTCAATAAAATTGCGATAAAAATCAAAACTGCAACTATCAAAATTGCAATGATAAAAGGTACTACTCCACCATCCATTAGATAATCTCCTTTGCAAATTCAATTAATCGTTTATCGCTCCTGCGCGGGCCTACAAGTTGCAAACCAATCGGCAATCCTTCTGCGGTCTCCCCTGCCGGAATCGCCAGACCAGGAACACCGGCCAAATTTAATGAAACACTCATTAAGTCTTCTAAGTACATTGCTACTGGATCGTTGACTTTTTCGCCGAGTTTGAAGGCCGGATTTGGCGAAACGGGCGTTAAGATGAAATCGCATTTAGAAAACGCCTTATTGTACTCATCGATAATTAACGTGCGTGCTTTTGCTGCTTTCAAGAAGTATGCATCATAAAAACCAGATGACAGTACGAAATTACCTATCATAATACGGCGTTTATTTTCTGGCATAAAACCCTCATTGCGTGTATTTTCGTATAAACCATCTAAATTACTAGAATCGTTTGAACGAAAACCATATCTCACACCATCGTAACGAGAAAGGTTTGACGCCACTTCTGCTGGCTGTATTATATAATATGCAGCCAACGCGTATTTCAATGTAGGCATTTCCAATTCTACAATTTCGTAGCCCTTTGACTTCAAAAGTTCACATTTATCCTTCAGCGCATTCCTGATATTGGCATCTACGACATCATTGTCAAAATCTTTAATGATACCAATTTTATGAACCGGTGATGCTTTGGAATTTGTATTATAATAATCTGGCAACGTCGTCATATCCTTTGGGTCTTGCCCCGCAGCAATTGACATCAACAAATCCATATCTTCTGGAGTTTTCGTAAAGAAGCCAATACAGTCAAGCGATGAAGCCATCGCGACCACGCCATAACGTGAGATAGTACCATAAGTTGGTTTAAATCCATAGACGCCATTGAACGACGCCGGTTGACGAATAGACCCACCAGTATCGGTGCCTGTCGCAAACTCAACAATATCAAGAGCCACCGCTACTGCAGAGCCGCCAGACGAACCACCCGCCACGCGAGTTTTATCGTGAGAATTAAGTGTTGGCCCGAAATATGAGTTCTCGGTAGAAGAGCCGTGCGCAAAAGCGTCCAAATTTGCGCGACCAATCATGATGGCACCTTCCGCCTCAAGTTTTTCTACCGCAGTTGCCGTAACTGGCGAGGCGCAACCTTCCAAAATATGTGCTGACGCCGTTGTATCACCTTCTGGCGAGAGAAAATTATCTTTTAGCGCATAAGGCACGCCAGCCAGTCTTCCAACTTTCTCGCCACGCGCAATTTTTGCATCAATCTCCGCGGCTTTTTTGAGCGCGCCTTCTTCATTCAGAAAGGTAAAGATATTATAATCTGCAAAATGTTTTGCCTTTTCCAAGGCGTCTTTTACTAATCTTGTCGCAGTAACGGTTTTATTTGCTATTTTCATTACAATACCTTCGGAACTTTAATTTGGTTATCTTTTTCTTCTTTGGTGAGCGCGAGCAATTGTTCGCGATTCGCATCTTGCTTTACTATCTCGTCATTTCGCCAAACATTTTCCATTTCAAATACTTGGTAGGTCGGCGCTACATCGTCAGTGTTAAGTTCGTCTAGTTGAGAGATGTATTTAATTATATTTTGCAAATCATTAGTTAGCGAAGTCTTTTCTTCGTCGCTCAACGAAAAATCAGACAGGCTAGCCAAATGCTCAATTGTCTCGCAGTTAATATCCATACCATAAATTATACACTATTTCACGTTTTTGAAGAGAATTTTTCTGAAATATTTTGCTATCGGCTCAATCTCCTCTAGGTTTAGGAAGTAACTTGCGACAAAATATGCCAAAAAAGACGTCAACGCAATTAGGGCAAATTTTGGAATTGTAATCACGAGAGAAGTATCCGTTGCTCGGAGTGGCAAGAATTTTGTCATAGAGAATGCTACGCATCCTGCAATTGCTGTCGCAAATAACATTCTGCCAAATGCCTTCCAAAAAGTTTTATTCAATATTTCTCCTCGCGATCGTTTTTGCAGAATGGCCAACAAAATAATTATCTCTACCAATGCACCGACCGACTGAGCGATGCCTAGTCCGTCCACTCCCCAGTCTAGCAACCAGGCCGCAACCGACAACACTACGGTCAGTCCTACCGCAATAATTGATACTCTAAAAGGCGTTTTCGTGTCCTGATAGGCATAAAACCCACGAGATGCAATATGGAAGACTGATCTAGCAAAAATCGCCACGCAGAGGGTACCTAGAATAGATGCCATCATTCGGTTGCTGTCGTTATTTCCGATGTTTGAAATAAAACTTACTACATATCCACGTCCAAAGAATGCTATCGCGGAAACCGGCAGAGCAATCCAGATAATCGTCCTCAAGGCCTTACGAAAAGTATCATAAAACTGATTTTTATCACCGTTCCCCAACTCCTCGGTCAACTTTGGGAAAAATGCTGTTGAAATTGCCACTCCGATCAAATTCACCGGCATAGTATGTAGCGATGTCGCTTGATCAAAAGAACGTACCGCGCCGGCACCCATACGCGACGACAGGTTTGTGCTAACGATAGAGTTTACGTAGTCCATTCCCTGGTCAAGCGAGCGTGGTGGCAATAATTTGAGAATGGTCCTAAAACCTTGATTTTTCCAATGAATCTTAAATTCATAATCAAATCCAAGACCGAATAGCCCTATAAGTGCAATCACCAACTGCATGATCGCACCCAAAATCACACCAAGCGCGACACCCATAATGCCGCCCTCGAACACCTGCACCCCAAAGATATTAATTCCGCCAGTAAAACATGTAATACCAATGATAATGCCTATATTATATATAGTAGGTGCCAGAGAGTAAAAAACGAACCTTCCTACTGCTTGCTGCATTGATGTGAGCACGGTTGCAATACTAAACAAAAACGGATTTATCGCAATTACGCGTGTCATGTTAATCGCAAGAATCATACCAGACTCATCTAGGCCAGGACTTACTACATAACGGATCAGTGGATCGGCAAAAATCATAATAAGTACGCTTACAACTAGCGACAAAAGTGCTAGCAAGTTAATCAGGCTAGAGGATAGTTCCCATGCCGACTTTTTGTTGCCAGCCATCAAACGCTGGTTGAATACCGGAATGAAAGAAACCGCCAACGCGCCAGAAGTTAAAATAAAAAACATGAAATCCGGCACCGTAAAAGCAGCCGTGTACGCATCAATACCGGTCGGATATGTGCCAAGGTAATAAGAGTTGAGTAATCTGTCACGAAATAGTCCAAGCAGTGCCGAAACCATCGTAGAGCTGGCGAGCACTACCGCAGCGGTCTTAACGGACAACTTAATGTTCGCAAGTTGCACTACAGATTTGAACTTAAATCGTTTCATACGATTATTATAACACGCGTTTTTATATGTGCTGGATTTTTCCAAAAATACCACAATTGTTTTAAATAGTGTTATAATAATAAATGTATGGATAAGAAAAAGCCAGACGTAATTTTGCCATCAAATAACTCAAAAAAATCTTCACGCGGGAAAACTGCGAGGTCTTCAAAGACGGTTAAAGCATCCAGTATGCCTCCGCTCAAGACCAAAGAGCACAAGGAAGAACGCGTCAAACTAAAGGATATTCAATCTCCTGCTGATCTGTGGCCATCTGACGCAAAAAGAGATACCAAGAAAGCCAACGAATCAGACGAAATTAGCGAAGATATTAAAGCAATGAAAGTCATTCAGGACGAAACTCCCGACGAAGCATCAGATGACGTCAAAGAGGCAACTCCTGACGGAACCGACAACTCAAAGCAAGAAGAATCAGAAATGGCAAAAAAGTCTAAAAAAACTGCGAAAAATACTACAGGTTTCTGGGCTAAACATCGCGCCAAGCGAAAAGCCAAGAAAGAAGCCGCTGCGCGACGTCGCGCGGAAGATTTGGCGACTCTACCAAAAGAGCCCGTCAAGCGTTTTTTTGCGCGTCTTCATCCAAAACGCGTATTTAAGTGGTGGTTCTCATGGCGTGGCCAAAAAGCCATTCTCAAATTCATCGGTATTTGTATTTTGATCGGCATCATCGGTATCGGTGGCCTCTTCTTGTACTACAAGAAAGATTTGGACGAAATTCGCCTTGACGAAATGACTATTTCCGAAACAGTTAACACATATCTGGATCGCAACGGTGAAGTCCTTTGGAAAGATACCGGCAATGATGACTATCGTCTAGTCGTAGACGCAGACAACATCTCGCCATATATGTATCAAGCCACGGTAGCGATTGAGGACCGCAACTTTTACAACCATATCGGTGTAGATTTAGGCGCCTTAGTGCGTGCTACTATATCCACTCTTTCCGGAAAGCAAGTTCAGGGTGGCTCTACTCTCACTCAGCAGTTGATTAAGCAGGTTTATTTCGCCGACGAAGCACAAAGTGCCAACCGTGGTGGTATCGCTCGCAAAATCAAGGAGTTAATTCTCGCAATAGAACTTGAACGAATGTACTCTAAAGACCAGATTATCACCATGTATCTCAACCAGTCGCCATACGGCGGCCGTCGTAATGGTGTAGAATCCGTTGCACGTACTTATTTTGGTAAATCTGCCAAAGATTTGGATCTCGCAGAAGCCGCGCTCCTTGCTTCAATTCCAAACAACCCAGGCGTCTTCAACCCTTACAATGAATATGGCCACGAGCAGTTGATTTGGCGTCAGCAGTATACGCTTGACGTGATGGCCGAAATGGGCTACATCACCAAAGACGAAGCCGAAGCCGCCAAACAGGTAGCGATTCTTGATCGTATCTTGCCAGAGTCTAGCCAGTACGCCGATATGAAGGCTCCGCATTTCTTACTTGAGGTGCGCAAGCAACTTGAGGATAAATACGGTATTTCTACTATGCGCGCTGGAGGTTGGACGATTAAGACCACCGTTGATGCACGTGCTCAAAAAATTGCCGAGGACGCTGTTGCCGAAGGTTCCGAATATACTTATATGAATAATAGTGATGATATCGCGCTCGTTTCTATTGATGTAGAGACCTCTCAGGTCATTGCGATGGTCGGTTCTATTGACTTCTTTGCGCCTGGTTACGGCGAAGTCAATGCTACTACCGATTCCCTAATTGAGCCAGGCTCTACTATCAAGCCTATCCTTGATTACTCACCTCTATTTATGCAACGCGAAGGTATTAATTATGGTCCAGGTTCCATCTTGAAAGACGAGAATATCAACTCTCTCTATTGTGCTGGTTATTCTGGTAGTTGTTCTCTTACTAACACAACTGGTACATTTTATGGCAATGTCACAATTCGCTTCTCGCTCGGTCACTCTCTCAACATCGCGGCTGTAAAAGCGCTATATATTAACGGTATCGATAATTCCCTCAAAATCGCTCACGCACTTGGCGACGTTACCTATTGTGACGGTCGCGAAGGTTATGGCCTCTCTATCGCAATTGGCTCTGGCTGTGGCGTTCATATGGTTGAACATGCCAACGCTTATGCCTCCCTCGCTCGTGGCGGTTCGTACAAAGATTTGACCTATATTCTAGAAGTCAAAAATTCTTCCGGCGACATTATCGAATCTTGGACTGACACCCCGGCTACCCGCGTGGTCGACGAACAAGTTGCCTATATGGTTTCTAATATTCTCAGTGACGGTAGCGCTCGCTTCGGTATTTACGCTCCTGGCGGTTCGCAGAGCCGTGGTTATGTAATTCCAGATGTTTGGACTGCCACCAAGACTGGTACTACCACAACTTCCAACTCTGCGGTGACCAAAGACTCGCTAATTGAGAGCTATTCTACTGCGGTCTCTACGCTGGTATGGAATGGAAACCATGATGGTTCTGGACTTACTTCGAACACCAATGCGGTCGTGCGTAATACAATTGGCCATTATATGGAACGTGTCCACAAAGAAGTCTACGAACCGGATGGCCGCTGGCATTACGGAGACGAACCGGCTCGTCCAGACGGCATCCAAACATTGACCGTCAATGGCAAGACAGATATCTGGCCAAGTTGGTTTAATGCGTCAAAGAACTCTGGCGTATCCAAAGAAACCATGACTTTCAACCGTTACAATCATCTACTAGCATCATCTTGTACGGCGCAAGATTACAAGATTGAGATTGAGGTCACTAAAATCACCGACCCAATGACCGGCAAAGATGTTATTGAAGTTCCGGAACCTTACAACCAAGACGAAAGCGATCCTTGCAACTATATCCCGCCAACGGTTACGGTTACGACGAGCGGCAATAGCATTATTGCTACCATCAAAAAAGGTACATATGATATCGACACATATAGCTATAAACTATATATAAATGGTGTTGAGCAACCTAACATTGGATTATCTGGCAGTACGGTTACAGGGTATACCCTGAAAGATACAGACAAAACTATAAAGTTCGTAGTTTCCGATACCGCAGGCTACCAGGCCTCTAGCGAAAAAACGCTCAAATAATTCGCAACAAAAATCTCCCAGAAAACTGGGAGATTTTCTTGCTAGGCGTTTTTCTGCTTCTGTTTCACTAATCTAGCAAAAATCATTCTTCCCGCCGAAGTCTCAAAGAACCGCACAAATTCTACGGTTACCTCTTGGCCGATCTTGCTGGCCGCATTATCAACAATTACCATTGTCCCGTTATTTAAATGGCCGACGCCCTGTCCTCGGTTAGTACCTTTTTCCAATATCTTTAGTTTAATTATTTCGCCGGGCAGGAATTCATTTCTCAACGCCAATGCCAAATCGTTTATGTTTAGCGTTTTTACGTTTTCTGCGGTCGCCACCTTGATCAGGTTATAGTCTAACGTCAAAATATACCCTTTTCCCTCTTTCGCGTGCTTTAGCAACTCCTCATCTACCTGTTTGCGCCCTTCCCCGTCGTCTAATACCTCGGTATCTACTTCGAGCACGCGCTCTAGTTCGGCGGCTACTTCCAACCCAGCCCTTGCGCGGTTGCGTTTTTCTGAATCTTTGCCATCCGCTAGAAGTTGCAGTTCCCTCAGCACACTCTTTAGAATGATTAAGTTGCCATCAATAAATCCACTTTTGGCGATATCTAATATTCTGCCATCTATTAGTGCAGAGGTATCTATATATATTCTACGCTTACCACCTAGATTAATTTTTTCTTTCTTAAATAGCAAAATACTCGTTTCGGCAAAAATTGCCAAACCCACTAATAAAATAAATAATTCCATAAAAAATATTTTAACAGAATATGGCTATTTTATCAAATCTTCACCATTCTGGACGGCATAATCGTGATTCTTGTTCAGAACATCATAATATTTTGCGACTAAATCTTCTCGTCCGAATACTTCAGCAACGTCTATTGCCAAGTCATATCGTGACGCGCGGTTCCGGCGTAGCATTTCAAATGGTGTCGTTGTGGACCCTTCTTCGTTATAACCATGTACGCGCAGTCTACCGCGCATTGTGTAATTTTCCAAAATGTTCTCCAAAGTTTCTGGGTACCCGTGGAAATTCGCGATTATTGGCTTCCGGTCTGTAAATAACTCGCTAAACTTTTCTTTAGTTAATTTATTGTCCGTCGTGCCGATAGCGCGGTACGACAAAGCATTGATGCCTACGAAACGGAATCTAACCCCAGGTAGATCTTCACGCAAAATATCCATAGCCTTCAAAGTTTCTTGCGTAGGAATGTCTCCAGCGGCTGTAAATATAATATCTGGGTTTTCGTCGGACGCGAACTGATATATGGAGGCTCCACCATTATCGTACTGAAACCTAGCATGATGCGAATCGATATACCGAGGTTGCTCATTTTTATCAAATATTGTAAGATTTACAACATTCCTAGATTTTAGCATATAACCGAATGCCTCTGTGGCGGCTACGTCGTCAACTGGAAAAATACAATTAGCCAAGCCCGAAGGTATACTAAGCAAAGTAGAAATCAAGGCCGGAGACTGATGCGTGTAGCCGTTATGATCTTGCCTCCAACAGCCCGAAGTAGAAAGCAGATTCACAGCCGGTATATCCTCGCGCCACTTTACTTCGCGCGATTGCTTGATAAATTTCATTTGCTGCAAAAGTTGCGCGGTGATAATTGGGAAAAATGCTTCATAACTTCCCATCATCGCCTGTTCTCCATTCATTAGATGGCCAGTCATGACACTAAAAAGAACATTCTCCGACAGCATCTCAACTACGCGGCCGTTCGCCGACTCTGGCAAATCCCATTTTTCTTGTAATAATTTACCCCAAGCGCGACTTTCCACGTCAAACACTGCATCAAATTTGTTGGAGGTCGTCTCATCTGGCGAAAAGAAGTAAAAATGCGGGTCGTCTTGTAATTGCTTCTTTAGCAAATCCCCTACCCTTCTGGCTGAAGAATAATATTCGCTCCCAGGATTTTCTACGCGGTCTATCATAGCAAGAACCCCCTTTCTTTATCAAATAACTCATCAAAATGATATGATTTTAGCCATGATTCCAGCGCCTCCAATTCTTCCGCATCGGTAGCAGGATTCTTGAGTGGAATCTGGTGTGCTTCATGATGGCGATTTGGCCCACCTTCGCCTTTCTCGGTTTTTAAAATATAAAATGGATTACTGGCATTGCTGGCTAGTGCCTCCTGGAAGACTTCTGGATCGCTACCATTTATCCATATCGGCGCAAAACCAAAACCACGAATCAATTCGTTTAATTCCCGTTCAGATTTTCGGGCATAGATCGAAGGAGCAGAAATCTTATAACCGTTCAAATGTAATATTGGTAATACTTTGCCGTTTTTGTCTCCACTAAGCAGATTATGCAAATTCAACGAGTCAATTGCTGTAGCGGTTTCTAGTTCACCATCACCAATTAGGACTGCAATAGTTTTCTCAGGATGACCCAAAGCCATTCCGTACGAATTGGCCAACGCATAACCGAGTTCTCCGCCTTCGGTAATTATACCCGGCGTAAATGGACTAGCGTGTGACGGAAAACCATCCGGCCAAGAAAAATTCTTGCAAATGTATTTTATCCCATCATAATCTGGCATCGCTCGCTCGTCCACCATTCCGAGTTCGCCGTCAATAAACAGATTTGCCTGCAGGGCCGGAAAGCCATGTCCGGGTCCTAGGACGAAACTGTAACCAGGGTCATTCAGAAAGAAACTGCGCAAATTCGCATATGCTACATTGATTCCGTGACAGGTACCCCAGTGACCTAGTAGGCGTGGTTTTATATCTTCACTAGAGAGTGGACGCTCAAGCAGAAAATTATCACGAAGAAAAAGTTGAGCAACAGATAAATAATCGCACGCACGAATCCGACGCCGAATTTTATCAATTTTTTCAATGCCCACACTGCTCATGTTTATATTATAGCACAGTTAACCAATGTATTCCTTAATCTTTTCAATCTCGTCACGAAGCAAAGCCGCTCGCTCAAATTCGAGATTTGCGGCGGCGAGTTGCATCTCGGAAGTCAGTTGCTTAATGAGGTTCGGCAATTCATCTTTCGGGATACGTTTAATATCTAGTTTGTTTTCTTTTTCTTTCTCCGGAATAATAGCACGAAGCCCAGCCGAGACCTCTTTTTTGATAGATTTCGGCGTGATATGGTGCACTGCATTGTATTCTTTCTGTATTTCACGACGACGATTGGTCTCGGAAATGGCCTTTTCCATGCTCTCGGTAATGAAATCAGCGTACATTATAACCTTGCCCTCTTCGTGACGTGCCGCACGTCCAATCGTCTGAATCAATGCTGACTCCGAACGCAAGAAACCTTCCTTGTCTGCATCTAGAATTGCTACAAGCGACACTTCTGGCAAATCCAAGCCCTCACGCAATAGGTTGATCCCTACTAGCACATCATAAACGCCCTCGCGCAAGTCTCTGAGAATGTCTCCGCGCTCCAATGTGTCAATATCGGAGTGAATGTAGGCTGTCTTCACGCCGCGTTCTTTCAGGTGATCGGTCAAATCTTCTGCCATTCGTTTTGTTAGTGTAGTAATCAGGGTTCTCTGTCCTTTTGCAATGCGCTGATCAATTTCTTCCATTAAGTCATCGATCTGACCTTCGCTACCACGCACCTCAATTTCTGGATCTAGGAGCCCGGTCGGACGAATCACTTGCTGAGCCGGCTCCGGCGAATGTTCTAGTTCGTATTCGCCAGGAGTTGCAGAAACATAAATTGCCTGATTAATTCTAGCCTGAAATTCGCCATAGGTCAGCGGTCTATTGTCTAGTGCGCTTGGCAAACGAAAACCATAGTCTACCAGATTCAGTTTTCTCGCGTGATCGCCATTATACATACCGCGCACTTGTGGCAAAGTCATATGCGACTCATCTACGATTAACAAGAAATCTTTCGGGAAGAAATCAATTAGCGTGCTAGGTGGCTCCCCAGGCTTGCGACCATCTAGATGACGCGAGTAGTTCTCAATTCCCTTCACGAAACCTGTTTCTTTTAGCATTTCCAAATCGTACTTTGTGCGCTGACTGAGCCGCTGTGCTTCCAAGTATTTTTGATGCTCGTTGAAGTAAGCTAATCTTTCTTCGTATTCAGCACGGATCGTCACGAGCGCACGCTCCAACTGGTCTGTTGGCGTAGCATAATGTGTGTTTGGGAAGATATGAATATGATCGGGTTTCTCGCGAATTTCAAATGTCAAAGGATCGCAAATCTTCACTTCTTCCAAAGTATCAAATCCGAACTCAAATCTATAAGCATATTCACCGTTCGCCGGGAACAAATCTATTGTGTCGCCCATCACACGGAAATTCCCACGCTCAAACGCCAAATCATTGCGATGATATTGCATCGCCACAAGGTGACGAATGAAATCTAGCTGAGAAAGCGCGCCCGAAGGGGAATTATCAGCTATTGCCCATCCAGCCTCGGTTCGCCACATTGGCAGAGACATTTCCTGGTAATGTTCAGGCGAACCGATACCGTAGATGCACGACACAGAAGAAATAACAATTGTGTCACGACGGGTTAGCAATGCCTCGGTTGCACCGTGGCGAAGCCTATCAATCTCGTCGTTAATTGCTGAATCTTTCTCAATATATGTATCCGTAGATGCAATATATGCTTCAGGCTGATAATAATCAAAATATGATACGAAATAATGCACTTCATTCTCTGGAAAAAATTCACGAAATTCGGAATATAACTGCGCCGCCAAAGTCTTGTTATGTGCCAAAATCAAAGTCGGTTTTTGTACATTCTGGATGATATTCGCCATCGTAAATGTCTTACCAGAACCAGTCACACCAAGCAAAGTCTGTTCTTTTACGCCATGCAAAACCCCATCCGTCAGCTGCTTAATCGCCGAAGGCTGGTCTCCGGTTGGTTGATATTTAGACTTTAATTTAAACTCGGCCATATCTATATATTATAACATATAACCAGATTCATGAAAAAGGACCACTTGATGGTCCTTTATCTAGTCCTAGTCCTCTAATTGCGTTAAACAATCGTATAATTGCCAGACCCGCAGAGCACGCTCTCAACATTGCTCCAGTCCAACGACGTCATCAAGTGGTCGTCTCTGATTACACTAGATGGTCCGATATAATTTAACACCAATAAATCTAATAATCGGATATTGTACTTGTCATACCCGTCTTTCGCATATCTGATACGAGTAAACGGCGTAAGGTCTTCATAGTGCGGAATCTTACTAATCACCCATTCTGCATTGAAGAGATACGGTACAAGCATCTTTGCCATCTCGCCTATATTAGATGACTGACTAGTCAGTTGCATTGCGCAAAGCCTCTTGTCGTTGTTATGATAATAATCCCAGAACACAAGGTAAATCTCGTCGCGAGGTAATTTCTCCAGCGCCTCTTCTGGAAGACTTCTCATCAATGCGTCATATTTGCCCTTGTCAAACACTAGCGCATCCTTTGCGGCTGCAGAGTAAAAAGCCTCCCCGAACTCCGAAAATTTATTAGATACTTTCGTAGACAAGGAAAAGAGTACTGACGAATCGATCTCACTCAACGGAACCAAGAATAGCCTGTCTAGAGGCGGTTCCCTGTCTGAAACCGAAACCACGTTGAGAAACGAATCGAATGTCTCGTGAATGTCGGCTCCCATAAGTTTCGTAACGAATTCTCTGTGAAAGCCGTTCTTCTCGAACAGCTCCTCCGTTTCGTACTCATCTGTGACGAAAATTTTTCTACCATTTTCATCCAAGACTTCAACCATTCGGTCGACCATTTCTAGTCCAACTGATGTACGGTCCTCGGAGTCGTTAAGTATATCGGCTGACAGATAGAAACAGTTGTGTTTAACCGTGATAACGCGTTTATCCTCTTTGTTCTTCTTCATAATACCCCTCCTTTTCTAGAACCTAGATTTTAATGTGCGTAGGTGAATTATAGTATAAAAATAAAAATTTGTCCAGGGGTGGCTATCTTTAATCGAAGTGATATAATAAAATTATGTCTGAATATAAAATCACAGTAAAACCAGGTTCTTCGCAGGAAAAGATTACCGAAACCGCGCCAGGCGAACTCATTGTCTATCTCCGCGCCAAACCACATGATGGCGAGGCGAACGAGGCGCTGATCAAAGTGCTGGCCAAACATTTCAAAGTTGCAAAAACTACGATTAGGATAATTCGCGGCGCAAAGTCGCGCCAAAAGGTCATAGAAATCTAAAGCCTACTTCCGCATTCTGCGCAACAATTCTTTCATTTCATCATCTACCCTGTACGAATCGCAGATTTTGGAAATCGTCTTGTTGAAAGTCCATTTCGGTAGTTTTGTGCTTTTTAGGAACCCCAAAGTCTCTTCTGGAAACTTCGTAAAACATTCTGCGATCAACCAAGCAATTGCCATCTTTACATAGTATTCTTCCCTATCTTTTAAATTCTCCACCCGGTCAAAAATCGTAAACAAATAGTCAAAATCCATATAATTATTTTTGAGTATTACTAGGCCTATGCGTGTTGGGAACTCTTTTTCACTCTGTAACAGTTTTTCTACTTTTCTATTCAAAAAATCATCACGCTGCTTTTTTATGATAGGACGAATTTCCGAACAAAAGGTATCGCAACTACACCAGTCGTCAATTATATTTACTTGAGAGTCAAAGTATTTTAGTACCGATTGGTAGGGCAAACGTGCAACTAGCATTCCGCGAAACAATACCTCCTCAAAGGCAACTGGTGTCGCGTCTAGCAACACCGTGATTTCTTCGTACGGAATGGATTTCGCTATTTCACGTATTTTTGGTATACGCACACCGATAAATGGCCGTTCGCTCGGTATACCTCGCATAATAAAATCACGGTAATAATCATCCGCATTCTGCGCCAGCGCCAGTTTCCATTCACTCTCAGTAACCATAGTTGTCTTTTATAAAAGTATTATAGCATAGAATAATATATTATAACTGTGACACAAAAGCGTGCCTAGTGAAACCTTCATCCTCACCACCGGCACAGACCTTAGCGGCTCTATTGATACTGCCTACACTCCTAATGGCTATACGCTCATTAATACTAATCCTTACTACTTTGTCCGTTCCGGCTTCGTGAGTGGCTCTACGCTTTACGACTTTCCTGGGCGCGCCGGCTCCTGGTCTAGTGCTGCTGTTTCGTCTTCGCTGGCTTACGACCTGTACTTCTATTCTGGTGCTGTATCCCCGGCGCACCGCAGCAACCGCAACCTCGGGATGTCCCTCCGCTGCGTGGTAGCTGGTGGATACGCTATTATGCAAATTATGATAAATAACTAGAATAAAACTCCGCCACGCACCGGACGCTAAAGCCGTTCGCACGATTGTCGCCGTTCGCCGGATACAATACACCGGAGAACGCGAGCAGGAAGTAAGCGAGCGAGCCATTATACGATGTAGCGGACCAGTAGCCCAGGAAGGTAGTAGTATACCTGTACTCATATGACCACAGGTTGCCCGCGCGAGTAAAGTAGAGTGGATGAGTACTAAGTTTATCCCAACCATTAGTTTGATAACCAACATTAATTGGGTCACTAGAGCCAGTGTCTGTGTCGTCGGCGACGCCGGTAACATTTTTATTTATCATTAGCACTATAAACACTAGAAACTACTACGCTATCATGAACTTCGCTCCCATTCCTTCACGCTACGCCACGCAGCGGAGGGACCAACCACCGTTGCGGTGGTAGTTGCTGTACGCCGGGTATACAGCACCGGAATAGAAGAACAGATTGTAAGCCTGCGCAGCCGAAACAGCGGTACTAGACCAGTAGTCGGCGTTCCCAGTAAAGTCGTAAAGCGTAGAGCCGTACACGTTGCCGGAACGGACAAAGTAACAAGGATTAGTATTAATGAGCGTATAGCCATTAGGAGTGTAGGCAGTATTAGTAGAGCCGCTAAGGTCTGTGCCGGTGGTGAGGACGTAGAAGTCACCTGCTAACCATAAAATCTGTAAATGGTATATCGGACACAACCCACCACGCACCGGACGCTAAAGCCGCTCGCACGATCGTCGTAGAGTGCTGGGTATAAAGCACTGGAGAGCGCGTACAAGTAATAAGCGTAGGCACTACTACGCGACGTAGCGGACCAGTAGCTCAGGCGGGTAGTGGTGAGCCTATACTCATCTGACCACAGGTAGCCCGCGCGAGTAAAGTAGAGTGGATAAGTACCAAGTTTATGCCAACCATTAGTTTGATAACCAACATTAATTGAGTTACTAGAGCCAGTGTCTGTGCCGTTAGCGACGCTGGCGGCATTTTTTTACAACCAACGTAAGCTAGCAATTGCCGTACTGCATTAAACCGCAATACTTTATCCGCATACATCTTGCCACGCAGCGGAGGGACCTTCCGTAGTCGCGATTGTTGCGGAGTGCCGGGTATACAGCACCAGAATCGAAGCCCAGGTGGTAAGCCTGCGAACGCGAAACAGCAGTACTAGACCAGTAGCCGGCGTATCCAGTAAAGTCCCAAAGCCTGGAGCCATTCACGCAGCCGGAACGGACAAAGTAGTAAGGATTAGTATTAATGAGCGTATAGCCATTAGGAGTGAAGGTAGTATCAGTAGAGCCGCTAAGGTCTGTGCCGGTGGTAGGAACGAAGGTGTCACGCACCGGACGCTAAAGCCGTACCCGCGATTGAGCCTGTCCGCCGGATACAATGCGCCGGAGTGCGCGCTCAGGTTGTAAGCGCCGGAACTACTATACGACGTAGCGGACCAGTAGTACAGACCAGTAGTAGTGTCGCCGTAATCTGCCGACCACAGGTTGCCCGCGCGAGTAAAGTAGAGTGGATGAGTACTAAGTTTATACCAACCATTGGTTTGATAACCAACATTAGTTGGGTCACTAGAGCCATAGTCTGTGCCGTTGGCGACGCCGGCGTATATTTTTTATGTTACTCATGTCTTCATGAAGAATAGGCAGAAGTATAATATGTGTTTACCAGAAGCGCAATACTTTTTCGTTACAAAAGAAAGGAGCATTGATGACTATTCGTGTGTCTATATGGCATATACGAATAACTCTCAACGTTCGTCTTCGCGGAAGCCAAAAAAAGATTAGGCGTTAAGGCCTAATCTAAACAACCTTAGCACAGCTTCCTAGCGGTTGTGCTAATTTTATTGTAGCATATTTATTCAAAAATAACAAACTCACCACATAACGTAGTGGCTAGAACAGGACAATGAACAGTTTGCATGTCAATAAAGAGGTTAGCCTTAGTTTTGATAAAACAATTATGACCTGACCATATTGTTCGTCGTATATACCTTCATTCTTACCACCGGCACAGACCTTAGCGGCTCTACTGATACTACCTTCACTCCTAATGGCTATACGCTCATTAATACTAATCCTTACTACTTTGTTCGTTCCGGCAACGTGCGTGGCTCCACGCTTAACTACTTTATTGGGCGTGCCTACTACTGGTCTAGTACCGCTGTTTCGTCTACGTCGGCTTACGGCCTGATCTTCCATTCCGGTGGCATA
>JAFWKY010000017.1 GCA_017514105.1 Candidatus Saccharimonadota bacterium | reverse complement strand
TAGCTTTCGGCGGCGGATGCCTTAGGAATGTAAATAATTGACAACGCTAGAATTGCCACTGCGAAGCATGTTATTATTCTTAAAAATTTGTCCTTTTGTCTAGCTCGGCTCATAGATCTCCTTAAATAATATTTAACCTGCGTTATTATAATTATAGCACAAAATACTTATGTTTGGGATGTATGTAGTAGACCAAAATGGCTGGGGTTCAACCCCCTAATCCCTCTAGCGAGGGATTAAAAAAATAGGACCTAAAGGTCCAATTTTTCATCCCTGGTGGGTGATGAGGGGCTCGAACCCCCGACCTTCTCGGTGTAAACGAGACGCTCTAGCCAACTGAGCTAATCACCCGCCAGATAATTATAACACACTTTTTAAATTTCTACTAGTTCATATTCGCGAGAACCGAGACCGAGTTCTTCGGCGTATGGTAGAATTTCGCGGCCCAAGCGAGAATCTATGCGTTCTTGGAGTTGTTTAGCACCTGGGTCATCACTCGCCCAGACCATATCAATGAAAGCCTGGTCATTGGCGACTGGATCTAGTGATGCCACAATGCCAAGGTCGGCCATGACTGGATCGTCTTGGTTTTCGTCACAGTCACAACTGAGCGAAATTGCATTCATCACAGTAATATAAACAATTGGAACATCCTGTTCTTTGAGATAATCTGCGACAGCAGTGGCGGCTTCGGCCATGGAATGGATGAAATCAATCTGTTCGTGCTTGTCGCGCCAACATTCGTCTGGATCCTCAGTGTGGCCAGCGGAATGAATATAGGCCTTGCCGTTGCGCGAAGCGATACCGATAGACTGGTTCTTGAGGTTCGCGCCAAAGCCGCCCATCATGTGACCTTTGCCATGTGCGAGATTGACGACACCACCGTAATTCTTTAAGTGGTCGCCAACCAAATCATATTCTAGATGCTTGCCGTTCTTCACTGGAATCCGGAAATCGCCATCTTCGTCCATGATATCTACATCAGCAAAACTGGTAAAGCCGTGGGCTTCGGCGACCTTGCGGTGGTCTTTTACATTGGTGCGCTTCCCTGGGTAAGCGGTATTACATTCAATAATGGTACCGTTCAAACTCTTGACGAATGGGCCGATGAGGTCAGCCTTGAGATAGCCTTTGGCGCCATCTTCGCCAGTAGAGACCTTGACGCCGACTTTTGCTGTGCCGCCGTCCGTGACGTCCACGCCGAGCGCCTCGTAAATTTTGATTAAACTCTCTGGGGTGATTTGTTTAATATAATAGACTTTTGATTTTGCCATAAAGCTCCTTTGTTTGATTTTAGCATAACATCAGATGTAATGCTAGGGAGGGTGGATGGTGTTCTTAGCTGGAATAGGTTAACGCGCCACGCAACGCAGGGACCTTCCGTAGTTGCGACTGCGCTGGTTCGCCGGATACAAAGCGCCGGAATAGAAGTCCAGATAGTAGGCGTAGGAGCTGCTAACGGCAGTACTGGACCAGTAGTAGCCGTAGCTGGAGAAATAGTACAGCGTAGTAGAGTAGACGTTGCCGGCGCGAACCAAGTAGTAAGGGCTAATATTAATCATATTAAAACCATTAGGAGCGTAGCCTATATTTTGGCTGCCGGTAAGATCGGAAGAGTTAGTAATACCAGCGGCTAAGAAGAGGGAGTTGAATTCGGATTGGATGGTATTGGTACCGTCTGTGGTTAAACCGGTGGATTATTACAATGTAAGTGTTGGCACTATGACTCGGAGCGATCAGCGCGCGAGACAGCGGAGAGACCAGCCGCTAAAGCGATAGGATTTAACAGCGGGATATAGACCACTTGGCTCATTATAATATAAACCGTAAGACATCTTATCACTGATGGCGGTATTAGCCCAATAAAGACCATTGCCATTCAGCCAGCTTATTCTGCCTTCTTCGACACGTCCAGAGCGAACTAAAAAATATGAGCAACATTAATCATGTGCCAGCCGTTTTCGGTATATCCTACATTCTCGTAACCAGTAAGGTCTACGCCATTTGTTATTCCAGCTTCACCAAATAGTTTGTTATAGTCGGACTGAATGATGGTGCCGTTAGAGTTCGTAATGCCTTTTGGTAGCTTCCAACCAGCAGAGCATATGGAATTTGGAGCTATAGTATAATTCTCAACAATATTGCTCGCATTATTGCTAGCAATGGCTGCTGGCCAATTATAGTAATTGCCTACTTGATAATGCTCGCAATCGATTTCAGCATGATGGGCGGCAGCACAAGCTGTTATGCCCTGATATTTTGTATTGTAACCAGTTCTGCTAGCAAAATATGAAATAATTTCGTCATCGGTAAGCGATTCGGTTGCGGTGTCATAGTATCTTCCTTCAGCATAATAAGGTCGGTTAGAGTTATTCAGCCATCCAATGACAGAATTAGATGGAGTTTCGGCCGCAAAATTAGTTATCTTCGCCGGCTCACTCATGGTCTCCGGGTCCGGTGTCCACGTCTCATTAACATTATTAGTAGTATGCCCTAAGTCAGTATCATAGTAGGTATAGGTTTCTGTGGGTAGTGGCGCAAAGTTAAGATTCTGCGTCATCCAACAATTACCATCTACTAGCTTTGCTACCCAGTAAGTATTATTATCTCGGATGTCTATGAGTTTAGTTTGACTATCTTCTCCTATAATATCCACTGTCTCACATATGCTAGTAGACATATCCTGCATGGTATAGTAACCATTGTACATAGTCTTATTATTAGCTTTATAAGCATCATAGAATGATACAGGAGCTTTATTAGCGATAGCAGTGAAGTTGATGATGTTGCTATAATCACCAGCTGCCTGGTCAGCGCTAGCTTTAGCGGCAATCTTGAAGTTAACGGTATCGTTAGACGCAGATGTGCTTTCTTTTAAAGTGGTACCGGACAAAGTATAGACTGGTAAGCCGGAATAGTTGGACCAGGTAGTGCCATTATTGGTGGAATAGCTATATCCCCAAGTATTAGGATCTATATCCTGGTCATTAAAAGAGCTATAGTTATCACCAACATCTAGACTGGAGAAGATATTAGTATTATTGGTATGAGTGAGATTGGTGGTAGCATTACTAATGCTTCCTGTAGTAGCGAAGAGATTATAGCCTGAGATATTGTTAGTAACTACATCTACTGAGATGATATTGCTATCACTGCTACTACCAGGAGCTAGCTCGTCTATGTATAAGTCTCCGGATACGCTTACTGACAAAGAAGAATTGAAGGTGAACTGGACATTAGTGGCGTCTGAATAGGTGAGGGCGGAAACATTAATTGGGCTAGCAAGAAAACAAACAAGACAACTAGGCAGAATAAAAGAAGCTAGCAATGGAATAATCAGAATAGAAGAAAAGACTGAACTATAAAAACGTCCACGACTAATTATATGTAATTTTGTATGTATGATTTTCCGCATCCGCTACCTCGCTTAATATTAAGCTGTTAATTACAATTGGTGCGGTGCCGCTATGAAGGTATTAAAAACGGCACCACGAGTTGGAACAATCTAGCATTTTCTCAGATAGCTCTGCTAAAACACTCAGAAAGGCTCGTGATGCCGTTTCAATGTTCTAGCAGATATTTATATAAAAACTATCTGAATAGAATATACTAGATTGTTCCACTTTTTATTATATCATGCTTTCAAAAATCTATGCAATAGCAAAACCAAAATGGTTTTATTTTTTCACCATCTTTTTGGTGACGTCGAACTTTTCCATATACTTGCCGAGCATTAGACGAGTTTGCGCGTAAAACGCAGCGATGGACTGATAAAGAATAGAAGTGATTGGCATCAAAATCCATTGGAGCAACATCAGGATGTTACGACCTTTGCGATATTTGGCGGGACGTGGTGGAAGCATGCGGAATGACACCAGCACCGTAACGATAAGACCGACAGACGCGAAAGTTTCTACCCAACTGACGATGTTCGGAAGATTATAGGCCACCATACCATGCGCGGACATATTAACAATCATTGGTACCCAACCACCAAAGGCAATAATTGGCGCCATCATGGCCAATGTAACGTGACTATCCAGGAGACGCCAGAATTTTGGAAAGAGTTGCCAAAACGGAATAATGCGCTGGTCGCGTGGAACAAAAAGCCTAGAGCCGACATACGCCACATCGGAAGCACCATAATACCAACGACGAACTTGGACGAACTGGGCTTTGACAGTTTTCCAGAATGTATCATCAATTACAGCATCTTGGTAGATAGGTATCCGAATTGGCATAACAGAATAATTACCGCGGAAGAAGAACAGACTGCGCCAATACTGATGGCCATCTTCCACAATAGTACGACGACTCCAAAAATTCATAGCCTCAAGTGCCTGAAGCGGCTGCGAGTGTGATGCAAAATTGCGCAAAACGTGTGGCCGCATGGTAGAAATCACGTTAAAAAATGAGTTTGACACGGCGATCACGCGAGATGGTGCCGGAGCGTCCCAGATGTTGTTCATGAAAAGCGACACTGGCTGGAAACTGAGATGCTGGCGATTTGGATGAGTAATAAATTCGTAGGCAACTGAGTCCAAATATTTTGGCGCCATGTGATTATCGCTATCCAGCGAAGTGACAATGGCGTTATCTACTGGCAAATTATGCTCTTTGAAATACTTGGCAACTGCTTTGCCGGCGTAGGTAAGGTTCGGGCCTTTGCCGATAACTTCGCCCGGCAGATTGTCTGGGTGTTGAACAAGCAAAAAATCTTTGAAGGTATCCTGATACTTTTTGGCGAGGGCCATAGCCACCTCGTGCATCTCTTCCCCGCCGCGTTGTTCGTATGCGAGGACAAAAATAATGCGGTCGTTCGGGAAGGTGTTTTCGGCGACAGATTTTACCGATGGATATAAAATGTCATAACCTTCATTGTATGCAGTCATAATAACAACATGGAGTGTCTCGGCGGGATTTGGATAATTGCTGTCTACGGTGGACATGATTTTGAGATTCTCGATATGCTCTCTAAAATGATAACTCTTGTTATCGTCATCACGCAGTCGCTCGTAAGCCGCGTGTGGATTTTCTAGATCTTGCATACGTTTTCGCCAGTCCACGCGTTCGGCGCGCTTGATGACCTCGTATCCTTGAATCGTACGATAAGCAACACCGATAGCCTTGACCAAAGTAATAGCAATTATAATAAATAAATAAATGGAGCCGAGTATTGGGCTAATCCAAGACAGGACAAATAGCAGAATTATTGCACCGTAAGAAATCGCTCCTGGGAGAATCTCCAAGAAACGGTAAAGTTTTGTGCGCTTACCTTGAGGAATTTCTAGACTTTGACGCATTAGGCCTCTCCTGCGAGCCGCGACAAGACAATGAAGGTACCTACAATAAGCGCAGTGGTAACGATTAGGAAGAATTTCGTCATGCCAGCGCCACGTTTGTAATAAATGTTGAGCGCGATAAGATTATGAAATACTCCGAAAATTAGACCAAACAACGGAAAAGCGAGCATGTCCGTCCAAACTCCGTCTCGGTAACCACCAATATCCGCATAGCCAGTCTTGACGATAGGACTATCTGGACTGATGACTACGAAACCAAAGATAATTAATGCTACAGATAACAGCAGGTTGAAAATCATCAAAACCAGCATCCAACGTTCGTGGCGGTAGGCTTTTTTAATTGCTTGGTCGAAGTTATTCATAGGCTATTTTTTGGTGTTGTTCCCTGTTATTTTGTCTATAACTTGGTTGACTTGTTGGATAAAGACGATATCGCCTAGGATGCCAACGATACCGGCTATAATCATAGTCCAGCCAATGACCGTTGCTACATCGTTGAATGTGACGAAGATGCCTAGGACTAGGATAACTAGAGCAATAATCAAAACGTATTTCCAAATACCAATTCCGACAGCGGAAAGTTTGATTGCGGTATTGATACGAGCGAGTGCTTCGTAGACCATAAAGATACCCACAACAATACGGAAGATGTTGGCAATATCACCACCCGCGATGAAGGCTGCAATACCTAATAGGACAGAAATCACGCCAATAAGTAGATTATTGTTGAAGAAATCTTTTTGGCCTTTTTCAATGAAGTAATTAATAATTTGATAGCCGCCTTTCAGTACAAAGAATGTACCGACAGCGTAAGCGACGATGGTCTTCATCTGATCTGGCCATACGGTGAAAAGAATACCGAGAATCAAGATAGCAAGAGATTCAATTACAGAAGACCATGCGGCCTTTTTGACGTTGTCGCCGATTTGCTCTACTGGGCGTTTGATAATTTCTGTTTTTGATGCCTTTGGCTCCTTTGATTCTGGCATAATTTCTCCTTATTTATCTTAATTATAGCATATTTGTGGTATAATTGAATAGGTGCCGATGTAGCTCAGTTGGTAGAGCAGCTCATTCGTAACGAGCAGGTCACAGGTTCAAGCCCTGCCATCGGCTCCATTTTTTATTGTTCTAAGAATTTCCGTCTCTGAGACGGTGGAGGAGTTTTTGGCGGGCGTGGGAAGTTTTGATTTTTTCAAGCCAGGATTGTTTTGGGGTTTGGTTCTTAGATGTTAATATCTCTACAATGTCGCCCTGTTCTAATTTTTTGTTCAGATTGCTCATCTTACCATTGATTTTAACACCGATAACGTGGTCACCAATTTCGGAATGAAGCCGGTAAGCAAAATCAAGCGGGAGTGCACCTTTTGGCAAATCTATAATATCGCCTTTCGGAGTGTAGACGAATATTTTGTCGGCAAAAAGATTGAGTTTTAGTTTCTTTAGGTCAACTTTTTTGCCTTCGCGAAGTTTTGCTGCGGTCATTTGGAGTTCTGTAATCCAGAGGAGGTTGGTAGGCAAGTGCTCAATCTTCCCTTTCTTATAGTTCTCGGTGAGTTTTTGTTCGTTGTAATAAAAACTAGCAGCGAGACCGCGTTCGGCGTATTCGTGCATCTCACGAGTACGAATCTGAAACTCTACGACATGCTTGTCCTTAGTGATGACTGTAGTATGAAGTGACTGATAACCATTTTGCTTTGGCATGGCGATATAATCTTTGATGCGGCCACCCATTGGAGTATAGAGCGAATGGATAACACCAAGCGTCAAATAACAATCCGTAACATCCTCAACGATGACACGAAGTGCGGTGAGATCATAGATTTCGTTGATATTTTGGTTATGTTTGGCAAGTTTTTTGTGAAGCGAATAAACTGACTTCACGCGGCCAGAAATCTGGAATTTGATTTTTTCTTTTTTTAGAGCAGCCGAGACCTCTTGTTCAATTTTCTTAAGCGATTTGGCTGCAGATTTGTTGTGAGTTTCAATTAAATCTTTGAGATAATCGTAGCGCTTTGGGTCTACATATTTAAAGGCAAGGTCTGCCATCTCTACGCGCAGAAGCCCCATATTGAGACGATCAGCGAGAGGAGCAAAAACTTCAAGAGATTCTTTAGCGATTTTGCGTTGCTTGTCTGGCGGAAGCGCGGAAAGCGTACGCAGATTATGCAGGCGGTCGGCGAGTTTGATAATGAGAACACGAATGTCGTCGCCGAGTGCTATCATCAGACGGAGGAAGTTGTCTTTGGTGGCAGGAAGATAAGTATCAATCTCGCGCATGCCATTGCGAGCGGTAGAGAGTTTAGTTACGCCATCCACCAGGAACGCAACAGATTCGCCGAATTCTTTTTTGATGTCATTCAGAGTAAGGTCGGTATCTTCAACGGTGTCATGCAAAACGCCGGCAATGACCGTATCTTCGTCCATTCCCCATTCTTCAAGAATCTTCATTACTGCCAATGGATGGACAATATAGGGTTCACCAGTCTTGCGAAATTGACCATTATGGGCTTTCTTTGCTACCTCGATAGCTCTTTTGACACGTTCTGATTGCTTTGCCATAATACCATTATATCAGAAGTTTCTGGATAAGGGACTTCAGCTCTGTTTCGTTCTTGCATTTGAAAGTGAGCGAGCGGCCAGATATTCTGGCGACATTGTTGTATTTGGCGGTGAGTGCATCTTCCTCTTTGCGGAATTCGTAACGTTTGATGGCGGCGGCAGATGATTGCTTCTTGGTGGTGGCAAAATAACGCTCCACCTTGCGGGCGGTCCAGCCTTCGGCGGCGATTTTTGGAAGAACTTTCATGATGGTCTTTTCGTCACGAGAAAGCAGTGGGCGCATGACGCCTTCTGTTAGTTTCTCTTTGACCATGATTTGCTTGGCTTCTTCTGGGAGGTTGAGTAATCTCAGTGTGTTTTGTACAGTCTGTTCTGATTTGCCGACCTTGGCGGCGATTTCTTCGGCGCTCAAGTTAAATTGAGATTTGAGCTTGGCGTAGGCGGTGGCAAGTTCTAGAGGGTTCAGATCTTCGCGTTGAGCGTTTTCTATAATAGAGAGCTCCAGACGGTTCTGCGAGTCGAGAGTACGCACAATGGCCGGGATAGTAGTAAGACCAGCAATTTTGGAGGCACGCCAACGGCGCTCGCCGGCGACGATTTTATATTTGCCGTCTTCTTTCGTAACTACGATTGGCTGCAACACGCCATGTTCTTTGATGGATGCGGCCAATGCCTCAATGGCTTCTTTGTTGAACTCACGACGCGGCTGGTCTTCATCGCGAACAATGTCTTTGATTTTTAGTTCTTTCAGTTGACTGGACTTTTTGTCTTCTTTGGCAGTAAGGTCAAACTCTTCGTCTACTAAATCTGTCGGGATGAGTGCTTCAAAGCCTCTACCTAATCCTTTTCCTAAACTCATTTTGTTCTCTCCTCTACTTCTTTGGCAAATTCTTTGTATGCTTTGGCGCCTTTACTAAACTTGTCGTATGCTCCTACTGGTACGCCATGACTCGGAGCCTCGGCTACGCGAACGTTGCGTGGAATGGTGGTCTTGAAGGTGAGATCTTTGAAGTATTTCTTAATCTCGGTAAAGACTTGGGCGGAAAGACTGGTGCGTTTGTCGTACATAGTAGCAACGACGCCAAGAAGCTTTAGATTTGGATTGGCCTGCTTCATGACGAGTTTCATAGACTCAAGAAGCTGAGCAACGCCTTCAAGTGCGTAAAATTCGGTCTGGACCGGTAGCAAAAGGTAATCTGAAGCAATCATGCCATTGACCGTAAGAATACTCAGGGATGGTGGAAGGTCTATAATGATATAGTCGTAATTCTCCTCTACGCTACGAACAGCATCGCGCAGACGGACAAATTTGCGCTGCATATTGGTGATTTCTACTTCGGCGTTGGCGAGTTCTGGAGTGGCAGGAGCGAGATCATAATTCTTGTATTTAGTAGGAATAATACACTCGTTCATACTAGATGCGCCGAGTATAACTTCGGTCATGGTGGTCTTGAGATGGTCGTCATTCTTTTCTATGCCGAGGCCGCTAGTGGCGTTGCCTTGAGGATCAAAATCTACCAATAAGACTTTGTGCTTGAATTTGGCGAGATAATAGCAAAGGTTGACAGCGGTAGTGGTCTTCCCTACGCCACCTTTTTGGTTTGTGACACATATTACCTTCGCACTCATAATGCTTATATTATATCATACTTAGACTTTTCTTGTAAGAAAAGTCTAACAAAAGAACTAGTAAGAAAAATGAAACGAAAGTGAATTCCGTTTCATTTTTTTCTTTTGACAAATTGTTGCACAATTTGGTTAAGCGATTTTCGTGATAGTGATTTCGCTGTATTTCTGGCGGTGACCGGTCTCGGTGTGAACACGCTTCTTGGAGTGGTAGCGGATCACGCGGACTTTGTCGCCGGCGACCTTCTCGGTCTTGACTTTGGCTGAAACTTTAACGCCTTTGACCGTAGGTGTGCCGACAGTTGTCTTGTCGCCATCAATTACGAGTAAAGCATCAGTTTCGAGCTCTTTGGTGCCTGCCGGGAGGAGGTCCACCCGTAGGGTCTCTTTTTCCTCAACGAGATATTGCTTCCCGCCAACGAGGATAACTGCTTTCTTCATATTGTTCCTTTGTTAATCTGTATCATTATATCATAGATTGCGAGATTTGAAAAGACCCCGCGGGTGGCGAGGCCTTTTCGTTCTCAGTTTAGGTGTTCCCTATTCTGGTTTTTTGTCATCTGGCTTGACTTCTGGAGTGTTCTCCTTTGGCGTTTTTTCTTCTGTTTTTTCTTCTGCCTTATTTGCGACTGGCTTTGGCTCAGTTTTGCCAGAAACTTTATTCTCTACTGCTTTGACCTTCTTGTGAGTACGCCAGAAGTAGAAACCTGCACCACAGAGACCGAGCACAATGATAATCGCGAGGATGATTTCTACTGGGCCAGTGTCCGGGATGGTCTGACATTCTGGGAGATTTGGGTTGGTGGTACAATCTTCTGGAGTAGGGGTTGGGTCGCAGTTGCCTTTGACTGTAACGTTAGCCTCATCAGAAACTTTTTCTGTAGAATTATAATCAGCAGAGATAACATTTTTTAGGTTTTTCCCACAATCAGCGTCGTTCGCCACGCGAAGTTGATAAGTCAGTTGTACTAGTGCGCCTGGCGCAACGTCGCCAACATTATAGCCACTTATGTCTAAGATGTCGTCAATTTGCTTACCGTCTGGGTTGGCTGAATCGTAGACTTTAGTAGTGCCAGAGACCAGCGACAACTTTTCGTCGTGCGAATCTTTGAAAATAACATTTGTCAGTGTTGTATTGCCGGTATTTTTAAAAGTTACCCAATATGTAGCAATGCCGTTTGGATCTACCGATACGCTTTCCGACCAGTTTTCGCCATCAAGCGAGACCTTCTTGTCCAGTGAAACTGTGGTGTTCTCTGCTATGAGTGTATAGGTAATATATCCTGAATATTCTGCACAACCTGGAACGGTACCTGTGAGTTTATTAAATCCGATTGGCGTGCCCTCCTCAGTAAATAGGGCGGTTGGAAGAACCGAACCATTTGCATCCCCATCATTATGGATGATAGCTGTGCCAGTTTTGTATCTCAGGACGACATTTTCTGCTTTAGTCGTAAGATATGCTTCGTCCCAAACTTTTCCGGTCTTGGCGTTGTTAGGATCACTTGGGGTGACATAGCTCCAAGATAATATACCGCTAATCATTCCGCGGTCGTTCGGGTTTAATAATGTAGGGTAGGCTGATGCTACTCTGGTGTTCGTCGCGACGCCAACTCCAGATTGATTAGTGTTTGACGCTGCGTCGTTATGAAAATAGATGTATACTTCGTATTCTTTTCCAGGCGCGACTTCTACTTCGTCGGTGTATGTACTATCAGTACCAAGTTCACGTACTCTGACAAAGTTGCGTTCGTCTCCAACCGCTACGTTGTCGGTGATGGAGTTGAAGGTTGCGTAATCCGCTGGATGCTCATTGGTATATGTAGCGCGTTCTGGCCCCCAAGCAAAAGCGGAAGACACCAACACCTGCCCAAGCAGAATTGTCGCAATTCCAAATATAGCTTTGATGCTTTTTGCCACCCGTTTTTTTGTTATTAAACTTATGGTTCTCATTTTTCCTTTCTCCATAGTTTTTATTAATTAATAATCTCCGTTCGCGAAAGCGTTTGCGCGATCGCTGGCAGTATCATTCTGTCCGGAAGTTGATTCAGAGGATTGTGCGTCAGCCCTAGCCTCAGCCTCTCTTTGTGCGGCCTCCCTTGCAGCAGCCTCTGCGGCGGCCTGGCGTTCTGCTTCAGCGGCAGCAGCCTGCGCTTGGCGCGCTTGCTCTTCGGCCCTAGCTTGGGCTGCGGCCTCTTCGGCAGCTCTTGCCTGAGCAGCAGCGGCTTCTGCCTGGCGGCGTTGCTCGGCCTCAGCGGCGGCGACACGTTGGGCTTCGGCTTGTTCGGCGGCTACACGAGCAGCTTCGGCGGCACGAGCTTGGTCGGTGTTCTGTTGTTTAGTAATCGCGTCAAAATTTGCTTGGTCTTGGTCGAGTGTTGTTTTCGGGGTAACGTTCTCATTCAGACCCATCGGAGTCACCACATTACCAGCGTTTTTCTTCTCGGCTTGTACATTCTTTGGTTGGTTGCCCGGCGTAGGATCGTCTGGGTCCTCGTGATGCTCGTCATGGTGTTCTTGGTCTCCTGGCGGAGTTGATTCTTCTGGTGGGTTTTCGATTGTGATAGGGATTTCTTCGCGGGTGCCATCTACGTGTTGTATAATTACCGTGTTACCACTATTAAAACAACGAACCTGCATATATGTAATCGTGTAGGAACCATCCGTCTCCTTGTGTTTGGCGTTAACATGTTCAATGCCAGTTTCATCATCGGTAATCCAAACGCCATACGTACTGCCGTCTTCTTTTTCCCTAATGAAGTGATTGGTGCCTATTCCCTTGCCGGTTTCAAATTCGTATGTAACATCATCGAAGTGATCCTTGAGCTGCTCTTGGAATTCGTCTTTTTCTTCGGCAGACATGTCGGCAATTTTCTTCTCGCCCTGTTCGTAAGATAGGTTCTCAAAACCTTCCATCTTATTCGCGACAGCAACAAAAGCCGCGGATTCTTTCTGCGAATAAACAACGTACTCATAAGCGGTGCCGTAGTCTTCGGCGGTAGCCTCGGCTGGGTCTACGCCCATGTATTCCAGAATGGCCTTAGGATTCGATACGGCGCTATTGGACCATTTGTTGTCCATCTCATATTTGTAGAGACCGACATTATCGTATTGCTCAAACGAGCCATCGATAAGCGCATCGAGTTTCTCGTTTCCTGTGAGGACTTCGATATCTTTTTCGACTTCGGCGCGATCTTCCGCAGTAGTTGCTTGGTCGTCGGCAATTTCAACGGTTTGCTCGGTCTTTGGTGCTGAATTTCTATTGCCTATTTTGTAACCGGCGAAACCGGCAGCACTGAGACCAATAGTCGCAGCGAGGCCTCCAGCCAAAAATTTTTTGTCTATAGCACCAAGTACAGAAGAGCCTCTGTTTTGAGATTTTTTACGTTTTTCGGCTGCTTGCTCAGACGCATTTTTGGCCTTTTCTTTGTCTATCCTCTCTAAGAGTTCTTGATCGGTCATTTTTGAGAGCATTTCTTCTTTTGTTGAAGATGTGCCTTCGCCTCCGTTATTTGGTGAACCGTTTGGGTTGACCATTTTTTACCTCCTGTTTTATACATGTATAAATTGTTTATATATAAACTTATCTATTTTTAGATTATCATAAGCCTTTAAAAAGGTCAACAAAAAAGCATTTTACAGACAAACAGAAAACCGAACATAGTGTTCGGTTTTCTACCTCGTGATGTCTTACCATTAGGGCGTCAGTTAAACGGCACCAATCAGGATGATTGCAAATTCATAGATGTATACAAAGTGTCTTACATCGGTGATTTCTCCTATTAAAGTTGATATAAAACTCATTTCGTTGTTAATTCCTCTCTTTTGTTTTTTGTGTTTATGTTTGGCTAGTCTAGTTGGCTCTATAAAGAGAATGCGTCTAGTACGCTAACGCCGATATGGCGTTTCTTGATTCTCTGTATAGTTTCTTTGCTGACATTTGTTGGCGAGACATAGTCCGCTTCGTTTTGATAGGTTTGATAACCTGGTATGTTGAATGTGTTGATATTTTTCGCCATTGTTTGATCCTTTTTGTTTTTGTTGTTTATTTTTGTTTGTTATTTGTTAGAATGTTTGTTTTGTTTTCTAACTTATTTTGAGTATAGCACACTTGGCGAATTTTGTCAATAGCGTTTATGCTTATTTTTGTGAGTTTTGTCAAGTTAACAGAGAGAGGAGGTATAAAAAATAAACATTTTCGTTCACCTTCGCTTCACGTCCGATATTTCTCGCAATTTCAGGCAAGGCTGCGCCGGTATTTCAGTACCGTGCTCGCCTTGTGAAATTGCTTGAACTATCGGGTTCGCTCAAAGTTCACTCAAATTGGTTTATTGTTTATGCCTTTTCTAGTGAGATTGTGACGTTGTCACCATTAATCTTGGCGATTTCGTCGTAGGCAAAGTTGCCGTTTTTGACGATATCGTCGGCTTTGGCTTCGGTCTTGACCATTTCCTCGTAGCCTTCCGGTAAGTCTACGGAGAGGGACAACTTGATGCGGTCATCCATTTTGAGTCCGGCATGTTTGCGGGCGGATTGAATGGCGCGAATAATATCGCGAACATATCCTTCCCTCTTTAGTTCTTCGGTCAACGTTTTGTCTAGGATGAATTCGTTGCCGTTTGTGACTTCCTTAACATTGACTTCTTCGGCGATAATGTCTTCGTAGAAATCGTCTAACTTCTCGCCATCATAGATAAGACTGGCGAGTGGCTGACGAACTTTGATCTGTTCTTCAGAGTCAGATTTGCGCATGCGGAGCGCAAGTGCATCGGTGATAATCTGGCGCGTACGAGACATTTGTTCTAGAATTTCTGTATTGATTGCGCCGGCTTCTGGCCAGTCCAGGAGATGGACAGAATCGTTCTTGCCGGTCATCTTCTGATACAATTCCTCAGCAAGGAACGGTGTAAACGGCGCTAGAATCTGACTGAGATATACCAATACATAATATAGTGTCGCATAGGCAGACTGCTTATCGGCCTCATTGTCGTTCTTGCTGAAACGGCGACGAGAGCGACGAACAAACCAGTTGGAAAGATCATCAATGAACGGCAAGACACCTTCTAGGGCCTTTGGGATATTGTATTCTTCCATGCCGGAGGTGATTTCGTTGCGAAGTTGATAGACGCGAGAGATGATCCAGGTATCCAACGGGTTCGGACTGTTTACTTCTCGACTAGCTTCGAATCCATCACTATCTATACCATCTATCTCGGCGTAGGTCGTAAAGAAGTCGTAGACGTTCCAGATCATAGAAAGTTTGCGATTGACGTCGGAGACGTCCTTGTCTAGCAGGGCGAAGTCCTCGCCAGAGAGAACTGGGCTAGAGAGCAGCAAGAAACGTAGTGCGTCGGCGGAATAAGTGTCCATTAAGATGTTTGGGTCGGTATAATTGCCGAGAGATTTGCTCATTTTGCGGCCATCGTTACCAGCCAGTGTTCCGGTGGTAATGACATTCTTATAAGCATTCTTGTGGCCCTGTTTGGCTTCCTCGCCAAAGGCGCCAATTTCGGCAAGCGCGGTATTGACGGTGTGGACATAATAAAACCAAGCGCGGACCTGACCAACGTATTCTACGATAAAGTCGGCTGGGTAATTACGTTCGAATTTCTCTTTATTCTCAAATGGATAATGAAGTTGAGCGAATGGCATAGAACCAGATTCGAACCAACAGTCCAAGACCTTTTCAATACGTTTGAAGTGCTCGCCGTCAATATCAAATTCAATTTCATCTACCCAGGGACGATGATAATCGTCTAGAGTTTTGCCTGAAAGCTCTTCTAGTTCTTTGTAAGAACCGATTACTTTGACGGAGCCTTTGTCGCCCTTCCAGACTGGCATAGCAGTGGCCCAAAAACGGTCACGAGAAAGGTTCCAGTCTGGTGCCGCCTCAATATTTTTGGCGAAACGGCCATGTTTGAGGTATCCTGGGAACCAGTTGATGTGCTCGTTTTCGGCAAGCATCATCTGTTTTTGGCTGTTCACATCAAAGAACCAAGATGGAAAAGCGCGATACATAATACGCTCTTTGGAGCGAGGGTTGAATGGATATTCGTGTTGGATGTATTCAATCTTGTAGACGATTCCCTTTTCTTCTAGACACTTGGCGATGAATTTGTTGGCGGCCCAAATCTGAATGCCGTGCTCGTCGGTGTCGCGGACGCCAAGAGCGTGAAGTTTATCGGCATATTCGTCAATATAATAGCCGTTCTCGTCGAGGACGTCAACGAAACCAATAGTATTGCCGACGGGTCCTGCCGCCGCATTTTCCCCCACCGTCGCAGAGGCTCCGTCGGGGGTCCCCCAAGCGGCGTCACCCGTCGTGTTATACTTTTTGTATAATTCGTAGTCGTCTTCGCCGTAGGCTGGTGCGATATGGACGATACCGGTACCTTCTTCTTCGCCGACGAAGTCAGCAGTAAAGACTTTGCAGATTGTACCGTCAAGGCTCTCGTACTCTAGGCCGGCTAGTTCTGAGCCCTTAATGGTTTTTTCTGGTGTTAGACCATCAAGAACCTTCTCGGAGCGTTTAACTGCCACGATGAATTTCTCTCCCTCGACATCGTACACGCCATAGTCCAAATCTTTGCTGACGGCTAGAGCGCGGTTTGCCATCAGAGTCCAAGGAGTAGTGGTCCAGGCCAAAAAGTACACTGGTTGCGAAAGAGTGTATTTTGGAATGTTCCCTACGCATTTGAACTTGACGTAGGCGCTTGGGTCGGTGACGGTTTGATAGGCGTCGTTATCCATTGTGACCTCGGCTTTGCTGACTGGAGTAGCGAATTTCGTATCATACATCAAGACTTTGCGGCCTTCGTAAATCTTCCCTGCGTCGTAGAGTTGCTTAAAAGCCCACCAGACAGATTCCATAAAATCTTTGTTCATGGTGCGATAACAATTGTCAAAGTCTACCCAACGACCGACTCGGTCGATGGTAGAACGCCAGGTTTCGGAATTGGCGACCATAGATTCACGCGCCTTAATAATATAATCTTCAAGTGACCATTTGGTACCGATTTCGCGACGGTCGGTAATGCCAAGCTGCTTCTCGACGAAGTTCTCGGCTGGAAGGCCGTGGCAATCCCAACCCCATCTACGTTCAACACGAAAACCATTCATGGTCCAAAAACGTGGAACAGCATCTTTGACGATAGAACTAAGGAGTGTACCGTGATGCGGATTACCAGTAATGAATGGAGGGCCATCATAAAATACGTACGATTTGTCAATCGGGCGATTTTCGACGGATTGTTCAAAAGTTTTATTCTTTTTCCACCAATCAGTGATGGCTTTTTCGTATACGATAGCCTTGCGGCGTTCTCCAGCTCTATATTTCATTTCTTTATTATACCATAAAGCCGGGAGATGAGAAAATGCTTGCGAATGGAAGGTATTTATTTCTCGCGAATGTCAATATGCTCGTATGGCAAACGCAAGCGATGTGCTGCAAAGGTTTCGGTGATAATACGGAGAGCTTGACGGTTGACAGATTGTTTGTCAGCTGGGCTGCAGTTGATGGCAATTTGATAATTTAGGACTGATGTCCCAATAGAGTTGAGCCCTTGGTATTCTGCATCAGTGACAGCTTTGATCTTTTTGATGGATTTGTTGATTTCCGTCAACAAAGTATCAGCGGCGGCTGGCTTGATCTCATATGGCAAAGGTACTGTGAGATAGAGATAATCCGATACGATTTCTACCTCGTCTATATTGCGGTTCGAAATGGATACAATATTCATAGTATTCATATCTTGGATCTTGGTAGTGCGAAGGCCGATAGATAATACCTCGCCGATATTATCACCAAACTTAATATAATCACCAACATCATAATAGCTGTCGGAGACGATTTCAAGTCCGCGTATAACGTCCTTCATGGCATCTTGAAGGGCAAAACCTATTACAATCGATGCAATACCAATACCGGCAAGCATTGACGAGACATTGACACCAAAAATTTGCAAAATAGTAAGAATCACAACAATAGCAATTAAAACTCCAGCGATATTTTTTAACATGCGGAGAAATGTTTTGTTCTTTTTGCTACTTAGAATTTTGGAATTGTGTTTTTCTTTTGCGGTAAGAAATTTAGCAATAATTATGTAAATGACAGTGCCTAATAGAATGACGACAAACGTCCAGATAATTCGTTCTAGAATTCCGCTTTTTAATATATCATTAAAAACGTTCATGCTTATAATTATAGCACATAATATGAAACGTCGTTAATGAGTGGCAAATTGCGGCCACGCCAAACAGCGCGTACGTCGCCCATATTGCCGATGGCGATAATCGTGGGGTATTCTACTATGTCATAAACTTTGCAAAAATTTGGTTCCCTGTCTGGATCAATGACTTCTAACTCTTTGCCGGTTTGGCGCTTAAATGCTTCCAGCCATTCGCTAACACTGCGACTGTAATCTTGATTGTCACGATAGACACATACCACCCGCATATAGTTATTTCCTTTTCTTTTGTTCTCTCAGGATATTTTCAAAATCTTCTAAGGTCTTGAATTCACGAAAGACACTGGCAAAGCGTACGTAGGCGACTTCGTTAACTTCGGCGAGAACTTCAAGGACGGCTTCGCCAATTTGTTTGGAAGTAATCTGGTCTGTGCCGTAACTATATAGTATGTCCGTGGCGCGATTGACGACATCTTCTATTTCTAACTCAGAATTAAAGAATTTGCCAACGCTACGTTTGACTGCGAGAAGGAGTTTGTCGCGGTCGTAGATTTCTTTGTTGCCGCTGCGCTTGCTGACCGTAAGTTGAGGCATCTCGATACGCTCGTAAGTAGTAAAGCGATGGCCGTCAGAAGACTCGCGGCGGCGCCGAATCATAGTGCCGTCCACGGTTTCGCGACTTTCTAGGACTTTGCTATCTCCAATTCGTAAATTTCGTTCCATAGCCTACGTCCTTTCTGTCATTAGTTTTTCTTCTTTTTGCGGAAGCGGTCGCGGAGGGATGGTGGTACGTCCATCTCGTCGTCTGATGCGACTGGTTCTGGCTCTGGTTCGGTCTTGATAGAATCCCACATATTGGACTTGTTTGCGGCGGCAAATTCCTTTGGTTCGGCAGTTGGAGTAGATGGTTCTTCTTCTTTGGCTGGCTCTGGAGTTGGTTCATTGTAATAATCAGAGTCAAAACCAGTAGCAACTACAGTGACGACGATTTCGTCTTCTAGTTCTGGGCGGATAGATGCACCAAAGATAATGTTGGCGTCTGGAGATACAGCGCCGGTAATGACTTCGGCGGCTTCTTGAATCTCGCTCATGGACATATCGTAACCACCAGCAACACTAAATAGTACACCGCGAGCACCTTCAATCTTTACTTCGATGAGTGGAGACTCTACGGCCTGTTGAGCGGCAATAACGGCACGGTTCTCGCCAGAAGCACGACCAATACCCATGAGGGCGGAGCCGGCGTTTTTCATAATGGCCTTGACATCTGCGAAGTCTAGGTTGATAAGTGAATGTTCTGTGATGAGTTCGGAGATACCTTGAACGCCTTGACGGAGAACATCATCGGCGATTTTGAAGGTCTCAAGCAGTGGAGTGCGAGGATCAATGGTCTGCAAGAGACGATCGTTTGGAATAGTGATTAATGCGTCAACCTGACGAGCGAGTTTGTCAATGGCGAGGTCGGCATTAGCACGACGACGAGCGCCTTCAAATGTGAATGGTTTGGTAGCGACACCGACAGTGAGAATGTCTTTCTTGCGAGATTCTTCGGCGACAATTGGGCCGGCACCAGAACCAGTACCACCACCAGCACCGAGAGTAATAAATACCATGTCGGCACCGTCTAGTGCTTTGTCAATGGCTTCGCGGCTCTCTTCGGCGGCATCGCGACCTTTCTCTGGATCGCCACCTGCTCCGAGTCCTTTGCCAATATGAACCTTTACGTCGGCAGCAGAGTGATGAAGAGCCTGAGCATCAGTGTTAATCGCTACGAACTCGACGCCGGTAAGACCGACTTCCTTCATACGATTAACGGCTGAGCCTCCGGCGCCACCAACACCAACTACCTTGATACTTGCTTTGCTTTCTACCTCTGACGGTTTAACCTCTGGCATAATAATCCTCGCTTTAATATAATCCCAGTATACTCCCTGTTTGTAAAAAAATCAAGACAAAGTTGGCCTAGAACTTGCTAAAGAGTTTTTTGAGGAAGCCTGGGGCCTTTGGAGTTTTGAGAGATTTTTTGGATTTCTTGCCTTGAGGAATATCAGAACGGTTGTCCTCTGCAGCGAAGAGCGCAAGGCCGGCAGCAACGGCATATTCTGGTTTTTCTATGGCTTCGGAGACACCACCAAGGCCTTTTGGCGTGCCGATTTTGACGGAGGCCTCAAGTGCTTTTTTGGCGAACAGGTCAATATCACGCATCTTTGCGCCTCCACCAGTAAGGATAATTCCCTCTGGGAGACGTTGATCATAATGAGCGCTCTTGAGTTTTTTGCGAATCTCACCAAAAATCTCATCAAGACGAGCCTCAACGACTGCGTCTACTTCTTTGCGGTCAAAATTGCGTTCGTTCTTCCCTTCTTTGCCGATTTTGATGACTGGGGACTTCTCGGTATAAAAATCGCCGGTAACAAAACGGGTTTTGATTTCTTCGGCCATATCTGGATCAATAGCAAGAACGATGGCGAGGTCGTTGGTGATGTTATTGGAGCCAGCCGGAACAACACCGACATATTGCAAATCGCCTTCTTCGTAAACGGCGACAGAGGTAGTGGCGGCGCCCATATCTATCACGGCGACACCGTTTTCTTTTTGGCGGTCAGTGAGAACAGCCTTAGCAGCGGCAACTGGAGCCGGAATTAATTGCTGAGCAGCAACATCTGCGGCAGCGGTGGCCTTCTTTAGGTTTTCGCAATTAGGAGTGAGTGCAGAAATAACATTGGCGCGCATTTCTAGTCTAGCGCCAGACATACCGAGTGGGTCTTTGATTCCGCCTTGGCCGTCAAGGGCATATTCTAGCGGGACAACATCCAGCACGTCACGATTCGCTGGAATGCGGCCAGAAACGGCAACGTCTTCTACGCGGTCCAAATCTCCGCCTTCAATCTCGTGTTCCACAGTACCAACGGCAATCATGCCTTCGGTGCGAGTAGACAATAATTGTGAGCCATTGATAGAAACATAGGCCGAGCGGACATCATAGCCGCCCATGCGTTCGGCTTCGCCGAGCATCTTGTCAATGGCGCCAGCAGGGCCAGCGAGGTTCGCCGGGATACCTTTGCGCATACCTGCAGATTTGCCTTCGTTGTAGCCGACAACGGCGATAGTGCCATCTTTGTCAACAGTGGCGATGACTGCGCGGACGTTCTCGGTGCCGACGTCAAGACCGGTAACAAAACGTTTATCGTTATCCATGATGCTATTATAGCACAATTCAACAAGGATTAAAAACTTTTAGTTCTTCGCTCTACGCCTTTCGCTTTGAGCGAGCCCACCGAAGTTTAATTTTCATCTGGTAGCGTTAGAACTTCGTAGCCGTCATGGGTGACGAGGACAGTGTGTTCGCAGTGGCAGCCGATAGAACCGTCTTTCATCTTTACCGACCAGTTGTCGTCTTTGTCCACATAGTTGGCTGGTTTGCCGAGACAGGACATTGGCTCTATGGCGATAGTATCGCCTTCGATGAGTTTGTAGCCGTGGCCTTTGCGACCGTAGTTTGGTACTTCTGGTTTGTCGTGCATTTCTTTGTCGATGCCGTGACCGACGTAATTTTCGATTACGCCGAGGTGGCCTTTGCGCAGTACAGCCTCTACGGCGTGACCAATGTCGCCAATATGGGCACCTGGTCTCACTTGTTCAATTCCCTCCCAGAGGGATGATTCGGTAACGGAAATCATTTTTTTGACGGCTGGAGAACCTTCGCCACCAACAAGCATCGTGAAAGCGGAGTCGGTGTGGTAGCCCTTGTAATAAATCACGAGGTCAAAAGATACTTTGTCGCCGACTTCCAGGACTTCGTCGCTCGGCGCGCCATGGACTAATTGATCGTTGATGGAAATACAAATGGAGCCTGGAAACTCTTCTTCTAGCATATCGTAAGAAACTTTGGCGCCGCGCTTTACGATTTCCGAGCGGACCCAAGCGTCTATCTCCTTCCCGGTCATGCCAGGCTGGACGTAAGCCTTGAGGTCGCGCAAGAGATTACCAAGAATCTTGCCGCCTTCACGCATGGCGGCGATTTTCTCGGCGAGTTTTGCTTTGGAACTATTCTCAGCGTTTATCATATTATTCTCCGTAACTCTTCTCTATCTCACCACCGTTGACGTCGTTCTTTTGCATGGTGGCGTTTGGACAAAAACGTTTGACCGTAGCAAGGAGGCGGCCGGTAACTGTGCCGATCTCGCCGACACCGTTAATGCGCTCTACTGGGATATTGTGGGCGGCAAGGAGTGGTAGAATCTCGCCGATATTCGCTTCAAAAATCTCAAAACGGCGGTCGATAGACTCGCGTTCTTTGTCATCATCGCGACCACGGAGGGCGAGACGCTGGTAAAGTTCGTCTTTGGGAACCTCCAAGATAATCGCACCGTCTACTTTGTCGGCCATGTGGTCTACGATATACTCGGCTTGAACTTTGGTACGCGGATAGCCATCAAGGATAACGTCGAAACCTTCGTCTTCGGCCTTGCTAATCTGCTTGTTCATGAGTTCAATTACTGCTTCGTCCGGGACGAGTTTGCCAGTGTTGGTGAAATCCTGAAATTCGCCAGTATCGCGTAACGCCTGCCCGACAGACAGCGTGCGCCAACCAAGCATTTCGGAGAGGGCCTTGCCCTGGGTGCCTTTGCCGGAACCCGCCAAACCAAATAAAATAATCATATAAAAATAACTCCTTTATTATATTATACAATAAATCTCCCCTTACGGGGAGATTTTATTTAAGTCCTAGTTTGATGCGTTCGGTCTTTTCGGCCTTGCGTGCCTCGCGGATGATAGCCTTCAAACGGCGCTCGCGCTTGGAGATAGGTTTCTCAAAACGCATCTGCGACTTCTTGAGTGGCATAATACCGCTCTGGAGGACTTTGCGGTTGAAGCGACGGATGATGTTCTCGTTCGCCTCGCCTTGGTCTTTTCTTGTAACTTTAATTGACATATTGGTGACATTATAGCACAGATGAAGAGAAGTTGCAAGAGGAGTTCGCTACTGCCGGTTGTTTTTATTCCCTGCCGGGTGATATGCGGTAGTATTCCAGGAGTTTGCGGAATTTGTCCTGTCCGGCGCGACAGGTATCTAGTAAATATCCTGGTTCGGTCTTCCATTCCTTCAGGCCGCGATAATAGAATAGTTTAAGTTCTTCGTCTATAATAAACGGAATAATGTTAAGCCGTAGGCATTCTTTGAAAAGAATTAGCCTCCCGACCCGACCATTGCCGTCCTGGAATGGATGGATGCGTTCAAATTGATAATGAAACTCTAGTAAATCTTGTAAATCCAGGACCTTACGTGCCTGGTATCGTTTAATTAAGGCTCGCATTTCGTCCGCGACTTTCTCTGGTGGAGTCGTCTCTAGTCCACCGACGGTGTTCGGCATTTTCTTATATTGGCCGACGTTGAACCAATCTAATAGCGAGTCGCTGGTGCCATTCTTGAGAATGAAATGCAGGCGCTTGATCATGTGCTCGTTGACCTTGCGGTTGGCGTTATCTATAATGTAGTCGATACAGCGAAAATGGTTAGATGTTTCTACGATATCGTCGGTGCGGATACCTTCGTATTTGGCGAGAGCACCTACGGTGTGAGTTTCAAAAATATAACGCGTCTGGTCTTCGGTGAGACGGCTGCCTTCGATGTGGTTGGAGTTGTAGGTGAGATCAATCTGAACCTGATGATAAATGCCTCCTTTAATTTGGAGTTTATTTTCGCGTCGTAAAATATCTAGTAAAGTCAGCGTAGGTTCGTCTTTTTGGTTCGCTCGCTCGGGCTTCTTGGCGTCGGCAGGAATCTGCCAGATGCCGCCTCGGCATACTGCACCTTGGACGCGCCCTTCTGCGCAGTAGTTGCGTACGCTACGCTCTGAAATATTCCAAAGTGTTGCGATTTCGTCTACGGTTAAGTAGTTTTGTTTATTTACCATAAACCCATTATATCATCTGTAACGGCAAAAATCAAGTGGAGAAAATAATTTCTGGTGAGGTTTTTGCCGAGGGGGTGTGTGGGTGGGCTTTAGGGGGACAGTTCACTTAGCAACTACTGGAGCAAGCAACGCACTGAACTACCGTAGTAGCGATTGCGGAAATACTGGGGAGCCACATCGGACGAATCGACGCCGAGGCCGTACATAGCGCTATCACCGAGCCTCGTAGAGGACCAGAAGTAGCCGTCGGAGCCCTGAGAGATGGTCGAGCCATAGTAGAAGTAGCCAGAGAGAGGCGTGGACAGGGCGTTTCTAAAGTCCGTAGCATTGCTACTGTATGCTGTATATAGGGCTTGGTATTCGCCACTGCTGCCACCCGTAGGCATGCGCCAGCCAGCAGGGCAAATGTCTTCTTCTGCATTACCAGATGAAGTACCTGCACTGGTACCGTTACCATAACAGTATGAACCCGCAGATGCTGCACAGTAGTTATAATAAACACCTATTTTACCGGAGCCGTCACCGTACTTTGTACTTGCTACAGTATCTTTATCCCAACCACTGCCACTAGATACGGTCATTGGAATACTATAGTAGTTCTGCAAATAACTAGTCCAGGCTACATTGTTGATTTTAGCCGTAGGATATTGGTCTGAAGTAGTGCCACCACCATTCTTCATGTAGTCTAGTGATGTGGCTGAAGCGTTGGTGTTGCTTGCTGTAGTGTTATTAAGAACAGTAGTATTCCCGAGGTCTAGGCGGAGGTTATCTAGCAGCCAGCATTTATTGTCTGCAAGTTTACCTACGAGATAGACTTCATTATCACGAGTATCATAGACTTGCTCAGTATCACCTACCGCTAGGCTAGAACAACCAGTCCAGTTTTGCATTGGTTCTAATGGTTTGCTCGTAATATTAATAGTAGCAGCACCTGCACCTACGGTAAACTTTTTGCCAGCATTACTGCCACTTAGTGTACCGTCTCCTGAAGTCTTGGTAATAGTATTTGTCGTATAACCAGTAGTGTGGGTTGGTTTAATCGTATAGGTGTCTCCACCATATAATGTTAGACTTTGTCCACTACTTGTGATAGTGCCTACTGTATCACCATCAGAATCTAGCACTGCAATACTGGACACATTGGAATCTTTATTGAATGTGATACTATAGCCTTGCTGCCAGACGGCATAGAGAGTCTTTGTATCACCATTGTTGCCTGGAATATTAGTCATCACGGCGGCTTCGTCAGCGTATTCTACTTGTGAAGGGAGTCCGCCGCCGGCCGTAGTCTGCGTGCTGCTCCAGCCGTGGAAGATGGCGTTAGTGCCGGTAGGGGTAGCGTATTCACCAGAAGAAACGGTGCGACTCAGAACCGTGCCGGCACCGGTAACGACAGCGTAATAACCGGTAGAGACGCCGTATTGACCATAATCATAAAAAGTTACTGAGCCACTAGCAATATCGCATTCCATGGTGACTTGTGAGCCACTGCTGCCTGACGACGCAAAGGCACCATTAGTAGCACTAACCGAACCACAGCTGCTTAGGCTGGTTGTATTATCGCTATTAGTATAGTCTGGATAATCTCCAGCCCAAATATAAAGCTCGCTCGGTGGACCGCCAGCGTTTTGTGGTACGCCATACGTCACCGTGATATGCAAACTCGTAGCGCCATCAATGGTGACGACATTATTGCCTGCAGGTTGAGTGTATCCATTATATTCCCCGCTAGATGTATATGATGCATAGGAATATTTAGTGATTTCCTGTTGTGCAGTCGTAGAATCATAATTCACCCTATTTACCGTCTTACTACCACCATAAGTTAGTCCATTGCCTTCATACTGGACGCAGAGCTTAGTGCCATCGCATTTAGTCTCTGCGCTTTGCCACATCGCATATAATGTTCCTATATTTAATGTAGTCTGATCAATACCGTAAGTTAGATTAGTGCCTGCGCCATCTGGGTTGTAGGTAGTACCAGAACAAGTATCATCACTAGTAGCGACAGAACACCAACCCTTGAAGTTATAGCCATCACGGACTGGTACTAGATCTGACAACGTAATACTAGTACTATTAGTATCACCAGACTGGACATTGCCAGTATTACTATATGGCATATTAGTAACAGTGTCTGTAGTATTCTTGTTATAAGTAACACTATAATTAATCTTGTTGGCTACGGCGGTTAAAATGAAGGTTTTACTATAAGTACCACTTGGCTTAGTATAGTCTGCTCTGGCACCGAGAGCAATATCATAGGAATTAGCAGTACTATTGGCAGCACTTGTAACATGAAGTGTAGTAGCGGTGGTGGTTGGTGAAATAAGATAGACAGCATTAGTGCCAGTATTATCTACTACAGTATTACCATTCATGTATTTACTAGGCTTATATCCCCACATACCATTGTAATCACTATTATCAAAGGTAGTGTCTGTGAGGGTTTTGTTGGTTGTGATGGAAGTGAGACTATCATTACCATTTGCTAGAGTACCTGCGTCATCACTGGCGCTGATACTTAGTGTGTAGCCAGTGTAGTTATTAGTAGTGATACTGAATGCAGCCTTGTTACTTTCTGAAGAAGTAGCAAAGGTACCATTACTACTCGCAACATTGAGGTCTAGTGCGGCAGTGTCTCGCTCTACTGCGAGAGTGAGAGAACTCTCCTGAGCAGTGCCGGTAGCGGCTTGTGCCTCCTGCTCGCCATTGCTTATGATTGGTAAGTGTATTGCAATGGCGAGCAGGGTAAGGATAACTCCAGACGCAAACGCTACGCGATTAAACAAGTGATTAATTTTGATATATTGTATGACCTTCATGCTT
>JAFWKY010000003.1 GCA_017514105.1 Candidatus Saccharimonadota bacterium | reverse complement strand
TATTAAACGCTTAAAGGATATTAATTCCTACAAGGGTATCCGCCACAAGGCTAAATTACCAGTCAACGGCCAACGTACTCGTACGAATGCACGTACTCGTAAGGGTAAGGCGATCGCGGTCGGTGGTGCACAACCAAAAGCAGCAAGTAAAACTTAGGAGTAAAATATGGCAGAAGAAGAAATTAAGAAAACTACTGCTGAAGCTAACGAAGCGCAGGCTCCTAAGGCTAAAGCAGCCAAAAAAGGCAAAAGAATTGTTAATAGCGGTGCTGTACATATTCAGGCTACTTTTAACAATACTATCATTAGCGTCACCGACAAAAAAGGTGAAGTATTGTCCGCATCATCTGCTGGCGCAAACGGATTCCGTGGCTCCAAGAAGGGTACGGCATTCGCAGCTGGCGTAGCGGCAGAAAAGGCACTTGATATTGCGAAAAAGAACCATGCACTAAATTCCGTAGACGTTTATGTCTCTGGTATTGGTCTTGGACGTGATGCAGCAATTCGCGCAGTATCCACTGTGGGAATCAAGATTGACAGCATCACAGATGTAACCCCAATTGCGCACGGTGGTGTGCGTCCGAAGGGAGAAAGGAAACCGTAATGGCACGTGATAATTCTCCAATTGTAAAACAGAGTCGTCGTGAGGGATATGCTCTTGCGCCAAAGGCTCACAAGGTGATGGCCAAAAAGTCTGGTATTCCAGGCGAGCATGGCGATAAGCGCGTGCGTGGCGGTAGCCTATATCTCACTCAACTTCGTGAAAAGCAAAAAGTACGCCGCATCTATGGCTTGCTCGAAAAGCAATTCGCAAAGGTAATGGGTGAAGCACAAAAGGCTGATGGTTTAACTGGTGAGAAACTTCTTGAGTTTCTCGAGAGGCGTGTAGATAACGCGGTATTCCGCGCAGGATTTGCCACCACTCGTCGTCAGGCAAGACAGTTAGTCAGCCATGGACATTTTCTATTGAATGGTCGTCGGATTGATATTCCATCAATTCGTTTGAACCCGGGTGATGTTCTGGAAGTTCGTCCTAAGTCTCAAAAAACAGAATACTTCAAGAATCTTCCGAATGTTATGGGTGCTGCATCTACTGCTCCACTCTCTTGGCTCAAGGTCGACGGCAAGAAAATGAAAATTGAAGTAACAGCAATGCCAAAACGCGAAGAAGCGGAAGCTGGCATCAATGAACAATTAATCGTTGAGTACTACTCACGTTAGGAGACAAAATGACTACAAAATCAATTCACGAAGCAACGCTTGCTGAAGTAAAGCAAATTAGCGACACTCAGGCTGAGTTTGTGATTAAGCCACTCTATTATGGCTACGGCAACACGCTTGGTAATTCACTACGTAGAGTTCTTTTGTCTAGCGTAAAGGGTGCAGCGATTACTGCATTCTCTATTGAAGGCGTTACGCACGAATTTACGTCTGTTCCTGGAATTCGCGAAGATGTCGTGGACATCATGTTGAACCTCAAGAACATTCGTTTCAAGATGCATACTGATGCTCCAGTAGAACTAAGTTTGGAAATCAAGGGTGACAAGCAGTCCGAAAAGGACGGCGACAAGCGCGTGATCGCTGGCGATATCAAACTTCCATCTGAAGTAGAAATCGCTAACCCAAATCAAGTGATTTGTCACATTGATGATCCAAAATACGTTCTCAAAATGCACTTTGTAGTAGAATCTGGACGTGGATATCTAACGATTGAGCGTTCTGGCGAAGAGCGCATTCATTCCGATATGATTGCGATTGACGCAGTGTTTACGCCTGTGCTTCGCGTTCGCTACAAGGTAGAGAATACTCGTGTTGGTCAGGATACAAATCTCCAGCAACTCACATTGATGGTAGAAACTGACGGCACGATTACGCCTAAAGAGGCGTTTGAAGAGGCTGCTGCGATTCTCGTCAACCAGTACACTGCGCTCGCAGGTAGTACTAGAGTAGAGAGTACTCCAGCGCCTGGTACGAAGCAAGAAGATGATGATGCGGGACTAATGCTCCCAATTGAAGAACTCGATCTTTCTGCTCGTACGGCTAATGCACTTCTCAACAATGATATCAAGACAGTTCGTGACCTCGTAATGTTGTCAGAGACCGATCTCAAAGATCTCAAAGGTTTTGGTACGAAGGCATTAGACGAAGTTAAAGAAAAGTTAACGGAGTTAAATATTTAATATGCACCGACACGGATATAAAGGCCGTAAGTTCGGCCGCGAAACCGATCAAAGGCTAGCACTCAAACGTGGTTTGGTGTGTGCTTTGATCAATTATCAAACTATTACAACTACCTTGGCTAGGGCTAAGGAGATTCGTCGCATTACCGAGAAACTTATCACGATGGCGAAGAAGGGCGACCTTCATAATCGTCGTTTGATTATTGCTCGTCTCAATGACATTGACGCTGCAGACCTGCTAGTTGATGTAATTGCGCCACAAATCAAGCGTGATTCTGGATACCTACGTATCGAGCACGCTGGTTATCGCCGTGGTGACAATGCAGAGATGGGTACGATCAGTTTTGTAGACGATATTGACCTAGATGCTAAGGTAGAAAAGCCTGCCAAGAAGGCGGCAAAGGAGGACAAGTAATGAAAACTTATTCTCAAAAATCTTCAGAAATTAAGCGTGAATGGTGGGTAATTGACGCTGCAACTTTGCCACTAGGCAAACTCGCCGTAGTAATCGCTGACAAGTTGATGGGTAAGAGTAAGGTAACTTACACTCCACACATTGACAACGGTGATTACGTGGTAGTGGTGAATGCTAAGAACCTCAAAGTCACTGGCGACAAGATGATTCAGAAGAAATATTATCGTCACAGTGGTTTTCCAGGTGGTCTCACCGAGTTGAAACTCGAGGAAGTGATTGAAAAGAACCCAGCAGTCGCGATTAACGAGGCCGTAAAGGGCATGCTTCCAAAGAACAAACTTTCAGCAGAGAGAATGAAGCGCCTTCGCGTGTTTGATGGCGCAGAACACACTCACGCTGCACAAAATCCAAAGGAGATTAAGTAATGGTTGCAACCAAGAAATATATTTACGGCCTTGGTCGCCGCAAAGCTGCGACCGCTACGGCTCGTCTTTATAAGGGGAAGGGTGAAATCACCATCAATAACAAGCCTGCGCTAGATTATTTGTCTGGCAACAAGACTTATTTGGCGGAAATCACCGACCCACTAGCAATTGCCGAAAAGCAAAAAGAATATGATGTATCTATTCTAGTAAAGGGCGGCGGGCTCGCTGGCCAGGTAGATGCGATTAAACTCGCTATCTCAAAGGCTCTCGTGCTTGAGGCTCCGGACCTACGTCCAGTGCTAAAGAAGGCCGGACTTACTTCACGCGATCCTCGCGAAAAGGAGCGCAAGAAATACGGTCTACGCTCTGCACGCAAGAAAGAGCAGTTCAGCAAGCGTTAAAGGCAGAAAACAAGTTGGAGAAAATCCAACTTGTTTTTTGATTTAATGCAGCTTTAGGACTTAAAAAAACTGCCGGGGGTGCTAAATTTAGCTAATTAAAAGTCTGAAAATGTGATATAATTACTCTATGGGGTATTAGCTCAGTTGATAGAGCGCCGCATTCGCATTGCGGAGGTCGCGGGTTTAAGTCCCGCATACTCCACCAGCGTAGGAAGCGAGGCAAAAGAAAAAGTCTTGCTTTTTCTTTTGCGAGCTGACGCCCGCTGGTCCGGATTTGCGAAGCAAATACGGGACCAGCTGGAGTTATATTCCTGGCACAGGGAACTTCAGTGCGAGGTCTTGGACCTCTTTTTTGATGGTGAGGAGTTCGGCAGAGTATGGTTCTAGCGCTGCTTCGGCAGAAATATTATCTGGTTGATCTTTGGTCGCTTCGGCACAGATGTCTGCGACTTTTTTCATCCAGAGAGCGATAGTTTTCATTTCTGCTTCGCCGAGGCCACGCGTAGTGATGGCCGGAGTGCCGAGACGGACGCCAGATGGACGGAAAGCACCGCCTTTGTCGGTAGGGAGAGCGTTGGCGTTCAATGTGAGACCAACTTTGTCCAAAGCCTTTTCGTAGAGTTTGCCGTCGAAGCCAAAACTGGATTTTACGTCAACGAGAATTAGATGATTGTCTGTGCCACCGCCTTGGAGACGAAAACCAAGGTCCTGTAATTCGTGAGCGAGACACTCGGCGTTCTTGATGACGTTCTTGACGTAATCGTGGAACTCTGGCTGCAATGCTTCGCCAAACGCGACAGCCTTGGCCGCGATAATGTGTTCCAGCGGGCCACCCTGGGTGCCAGGGAAGACTGCGCGATCAATTAGTATCGGGATGTTGGCGAGGGTTTTTTCTGGGCGCTTCAGTGGAGAAGCAACGTTGCCGTTAGATAGAATAATGCCACCGCGTGGACCACGGAGAGTCTTGTGCGTGGTGGTTGTCATCACATTGAACCCATAGTCCAAAGGATTTGGGTGGACACCGCCAGCGATTAGGCCAGCCACGTGGGCCATATCGGCCATCAGTAGGACTTCTTCGCCGGTCTGTTCTTGTAATTTGTCGCGAATGCGGGCGACACGCTTGAAATCTGGAATTTTCATAAAGGCGGAATAGCCGACAAGGATGATGCGTGGCTCGTATTTCATTGCTAGGCGCTCCATTTGCTCGTAATCTATGTCACCATCAGCGGTGACGCCATAGCCGACAAAGTTATAAAAATGCGCTGAAAGCGTGACTGGTGCGCCGTGAGTAAGGTGACCACCAGCAGGAAGCGACATACCAAGTATGGTGTCGCCTGGGTCGCACCACGCGTAGTAGACGGCAGTGTTGGCCTGGGCGCCAGAATGCGGTTGGACGTTGGCGTGGTCGGCATGAAAGAGGCGGCAAGCACGGTCGATGGCGAGGCGCTCTACGCGGTCGGTGTTCTCTTGGCCACCATAATAGCGATAATTCGGCAAGATTTGCTCGGCGATTTGGTCTTCGGTCCATTCGGTGAAATCTGGATCGTCGGCACGGCCACAGCCGATACCGTCAAAATATGGGTAGCCCTCGGAATATTTGTTGGTGAATACCGAGCCCATTGCTGCGAGTACGGCAGCGGATACGTAGTTTTCGCTAGGGATAAGTTCCAACTCTTCGGATTGGCGGCGCTTTTCGGCGTCAATTAATTCAAAAACTTTGTCGTTCATGATGAATGATTTCTCCATTAATTCTATTATAACACATAGGGGGAATATTGATGGTGTTTGGTGGCGTAATAATGCCTATTCTATTGACATTTTTGCCAAAGTGTGCTATAATAAAAGCATAAACGTAACGAGTTTATTGAGAGATTTATGAAATATTGTGTGATATTATTGAGTATTTTATCTGGTTTCTTGGGTTTAATTTGTAATCCAGAGACTATGATGGCATCTGATACGGTAAAAATACAAGATTTTGATAATCTTGGCAAGGTAGAGACTGTTTTGCCGCCAGAGCCGGAACCAGAACCAGAAGTTGTTGCGGAGGCTGAAACTTATACTATTTCTGCGCCTTCTGCTGGTGCGACTTACGAAGAAGTTGTCGCGGATGGTATTTCTATCGGTGGCCGCGTAATTCCAATCTATGATGTGGATAGTACGGAATATGATGCCGGTAACAGCGTGTATCGTTTTAGGAAATTGCTTTATGGGCATAACTCGCGTGCTGTGTTTGGTCGTTTGTCTGAACTCGGTGTCGGTAGCACATTTACGATTACCGAAGGTGGCGTAACGCATACCTATGTTGTCGCGAATGTTGATATGTATGAAGCAAATTATAATGGTGAGTTTGCAAAGTTGCAAAAGAATGGTTCTGGTAACTATATGGGCGGAATCGCGAACCGTGCACAAGGACATACACTTGCTTTGATGACCTGTGCCGGTGAAGATTTGGGTGGTGGTCGTGCAACACATCGTTTGGTGGTGTTTGCTGACGAGATATAGATAGAGCTTAAGAAATATGTCGCTGAAACGGCGACATATTTTTTGGTGTATGATATAATAGAATAAACGTAAGGAGAATTATGTTATATGTGCACCGGCATTAGGTTTAGCGATGACAAAGGGAGTATGTTCTTTGGCAGAAATTTGGATTGGTCTACTGGATATGGTCAAAAAGTCGTTGTTACGCCGCGTGAATATTCTTATGATAGCGCATTTCTGGGCAAACAGAGCCCTAAACATGGCGCGATTATTGGGATGGCGATTGTAGAGGAAAATACGCCACTTTATTTTGATTGTGCGAACGAGGCAGGTCTTGCAATTGCGGGTTTGAACTTTCCTGGTTATGCCAGTTATGCGCCTGATGCGATTGCTGGTAAAACAAATGTTGCCGCGTATGAATTTCCGCTCTGGGTGGTAATGAATTTTCAGAGTGTTGATGAAGTGGAAGCGGCTTTGAAAAATGCGGTTATCGTTGCAAAGCCGATTAATGATAAATATCCTGTATCTGAACTACATTTTATTATTGGCGACAAGGATCGTTCTATTGTTGTGGAATATACCGAACGAGGCATGGAGATTTTTCATAATGATGTGGACGTTTTGACGAATCAACCAGGATATGGTTGGCACAAGGAAAACTTGCGTAATTATATGAATCTGTTCCCATTAATGCCAAAGGCCGTGGATTGGAACAAGGCCAGATTAACAGCATTTGGTAGTGGTTCTCTGATGCGCGGGATTCCTGGCGATTATTATGCGCCATCTCGCTTCGTGCGCGTGGCTTACTTAAATACGCATTATCCAGTGAAGTCTACTGAAGAAGAAAATGTTTCTCGTTTATTTCATACTTTGACTGGCGTAGCAATGATTGATGGTGCTGCGCAAATGGCTGACGGTAAGTGTGAAATTACAGTCTATACTGGTGGCTACTCTACAGCGACGAAAACCTATTATTATAATACCTATGAAAATCCGGCAATCGTGAGCGTGAAAATGACCGATTATAATCTCGATTCTGCTGATTTGGTACAAGTCTAGCCTATGTTTCGACGTTTGCTTGGATTTATAATAACTGTGGCAGTAATAGGTGGACTTGCTGTTTGGGGTTATTTCGCAGTCGTGAATCAGCAGATAAATATCAATACTTTCTTCGTGGGCGGCATGACGCGTGGCGTGGATATTTCTTCCTACCAAACCGATGTGGATATGGAAAAACTAAAGGAACAGGGTATCGAGTTTGCTTATATTAAGGCAACAGAAGGAAGTTTGCACAAAGATACGACTTTTGATGAAAAGTGGGCGGCAGCGCAGGCGGCCGGACTGCCAGCGGGTGCGTATCATTATTTTTCGTACGGCAGTAGTGGGGTGAGCCAAGCGGAGAACTTCATCAAGACAGTAGGAGATTTGGACGGACGTTTGATCCCGGCAATTGACATGGAACTCACTACTGAGGAAGTAAAAAATCCACCAGAGAAGGATGTGGTGGTGCGCGGGCTGAAGGCATTTGTTGCGATAGTGGAGGAACATTATGGAGTAAAGCCATTAATCTATTCGCGCCAAGATTATTATGATAAATATCTGAAAGACGATTTTGCTGGGTATCCGCGTTGGATTACGAATGTGTTCTATCCGGTGTTTATTGAGGCTGGCGAAGAGTGGGCGGTTTGGCAGTACAGCATGCATGGAACGCTTGAGGGCTATGGCGGTGAAAAGAACATTGATCTCAACGTAGTGAATAAGAAAATCGGTCTTGATGGACTGAGATGGAAGTGATATAATTTTGGTATGGGGCACTAGCTCATTTGGTAGAGCGCTTCCATGGCATGGAAGAGGTGAGGAGTTCGAATCTCCTGTGCTCCACCAAGTGGTAAAATTCGTTTATAATAATGTGCCCTGTGAAGGGATTTTTTAATGAAAACAATACTCACAGGCATTCGCTCTAATTCTGTTCTTACGCTCGGTAACTATCTGGGTGCACTGCTCCCAATGGTGAGGTTAGCAAATGAACATTCGCGCGAGATGAATGTGAATATTTTTGTGCCGGACCTGCACTCTATCATTTCGGATGTAGATGGCAATTTGCAGGAAAATATTGTCAGGACGATTAAATATTATCTTGCGGCCGGGCTTGAGATTAATGAAAATGTGCATATTTATCGCCAAAGTTATGTACCGGCGCATTCGGAACTTTGTTGGATACTAAACTGCGTTGCGACAATGGGCGAAACTTCGCGGATGACGCAGTACAAGGAAAAGTCTGAAGGCCGTGATTCTTGTAATGTGGGTATTTTTGACTATCCTATCCTGATGGCGGCAGATATTTTGCTTTATTCGGCAGAATATGTGCCGATCGGCGAAGATCAGTTCCAACATATTGAACTCACGCGGAACATTGCGACGCGCTTCAATAATCGCTTTGGTGAGATTTTTACGGTGCCAGCAAAGACTGCAGACCAGGTGAAATTTATGGAGGTAGATAACGGACTTCGGATTCGTGATTTGTTGAATCCGGAGAAAAAAATGAGCAAATCTACCGCAGCGGAGAATTCCAAGATTATGCTAGATGACGAGCCGGCGAAAGCTGCAAAGAAGATTATGTCCGCTACGACCGATTCGCTCGGCAAAATCAAGTACGATATGTGGGCGCAGCCTGGAATTTCTAATCTGTTGCAGATTGAGGCACTCGTCACTAATGTGCCACTTCAGGATGTGATTGCGACTTGGGCAGGCGAGACACATTATGGAGATTTGAAGAAAAAAGTGGCGGCTAGTGTATCTGGGATGTTGTCAGAGTTTCAGGAAAAGTTGGCAAAGATTTCTGATGAGCAAGTTTATGATTTGTTTGAAGCGGGCGAGAAATATGCAAATAAGGTCGCGAACGCCAAACTCGCTGAGGCGCAAAAAGCCTTTGGGTTACGTTAGGAGCACTGATGATTCGGACGGGCAAGAAATTTAGCAAACCAGAAATGTCACGAGTAATTAATGGCGATATTGTGCTTGATAGCGGTCCGGAAAAGCCAGAAAAAAAGCGTTTGGATTTGATTTTGGCGGGAATCTACAAGAGTTATAACCGTTCATCTCTACAAAAATTCATTGAGAATGGTTTTGTAAAAGTAGATGGCGTACTCGTAACAAAACCTAACCAAAAGTTCGCAGATGGTGTAAAAATTGAACTAAATGTGCCAGAAAGCCAGAAAAACGCAGACTTGGTGCCAGATGTAATTTATGAAGACGAAAACGTGTTGGTATTGAACAAGCCAGCGGGACTGCTGTCAATGGCGAAGGGCGAGTATTGTCCAGAAAAGACTTTGGAAGATTATGGCTTGCTGGTTCATAGGTTGGATCGTGATACTTCTGGTGTGGTAATTATGGCAAAGAATGAAGAAGCGCAGACTCTACTCAGACGACAATTCCAAGATAGGAAGGCGCACAAGACATATTATGCGGTGGTGACTGGCAGACCAAAGATGGATGAGGCGCGAATTTATTTGCCGATTGCGCGTGACAAAAAACGTCCGACGACTTTTCGCGTTGATGCGAATGGAAAGGAATCTGAGACTTTTTATAAAGTGATTCGGACAGATGACAAGCATTCTTTGATTGAACTTAGTCCAACGACTGGACGCACGCATCAACTGAGAGTACACTTGAATTATTTGGGACATCCAATTGTAGGTGACGTTGTTTATGGCGGTGAAAAGGCTGATAGGCTATATCTTCACGCAAAGAGTTTGGAGATAACTTTACCTGGCGGAGAGAGGCGGACGTTTGTGGCGCCATTGCCGGAGAGTTTTGAAAATGTTTTTTGAGTCTGTCCATCAAATCAAGGAAATCGCCGCTAGGACTGGCTGTGCGATTTTTGTGGTACCGGACGACGTGTCAGTTGAAATCTCTGGTGCGACAATTCTCAAACCAGAAGAAAAAAGTATTATTACGATTGAGCAAGTGCGGGATACTATTGCGCGGCTTTCGGTAAAGCAATTTGATGATGTTTTTGTCGTGGTGCGTCCGGCGGATTTGTTGGGAGAAGATGCGGCGAATGCGTTTTTGAAGAATTTGGAGGAGCCAAAAGAAAAAGTACATTTTGTTCTGATTACCGATTCGCCATCGCGGTTGCTGCCAACGATTTTGAGCCGGGCGGCGATTTATTTTTTGAAACAAAAGTATTCGGTAGATGGAGATTTGACGGCGGACGCCAAGACGCGTGAACTTGCGAAACGTTTGATAGTGGCAAAACCTGGTGATTTCGTAAAAATCGCAGAAGAATTGACAAAGAAAAAAGATGGTGTGAGAGCGTATGTTTTGTCTGTGCTGGGAACGACAATAGAAATGTTGTTCAAGTCGTATTTTAAGACCGGAAAAGTAGTTTTCGCTGAAAAAATCCCCAAGTTTCTTGCCTGTTATGAGGCGATTGAAAAAAACGGCCACATTAAATTGCATTTAGTCGCAGATTTGATATAGATAATAAATTATGCTAATATAATAGTATGGTTGCAGTATTTGTAATTTTGGCTTTTGTGGTCTATTTGTCTTTCTTTTTCCCGCTAGAAGAGAAGGAGAAAAAAGAAGACGAGAAGTCGGCGAAGTATTCGGTACAAATGAAGAAACTCTGGCAAATTGCGCAGACGTCAATGAAGGAACGCAAGCCATTTAGGGCAGAAAAGGCACTTCTGACTATTCTCAAGTTTGATGAAAAGAACGCAGCGGCATACAATCGTTTGGGTATTTTGTACGCAAAGAGTCAAAAGTATGACGAAGCGGTGGAGTGTTTTGAAATTGCGCAGTCGTTAGATAATAATCCTGCATCAATACACAACGTGGGTTTGATTTATTTGGAAATTGGCGAGTACGAAAAGGCTAGCATGGCGTTTGAGCAAGCAATTGAATTGGAAGGAGATGTGCCGGCGAGGTTTATGGCTCTTGCTAAGGCTCAGGAAAAATTAGGGAATTATCGCAAGGCTATTGAGGCCTTGGAGAATGCGTATGAATTAGATCCAAGCGTGTCGGTTTTGAGGCAGATTTTGGCGATTTATGAATCTACAAATGATGCCGAGGCCGTCAACGCAACTACGGCGAGGATTGAAGATCAGATAGCGAGAGATAACCTCGCAAAGCGAAAGAAAACAGCCAAGCGTGCTCTACGCGCACCTAAGACTACTCGTGCGAAGGCCGAGGCAAAACCGACGCGCGTTCGCCGTCGCAAAATGTAGAGACTATTATTGATTTTTGTGATTTTGTAGTGTATAATGTTTGTAGTGCTGGAATCGTCTAGTGGCAATGACAAGAGACTGTAAATCTCTCGCCTTCGGGCTTCGTAGGTTCGAGTCCTACTTCCAGCACCAGTTGCCGCGATAGCTCAGTTGGTAGAGCGCATCCATGGTAAGGATGAGGTCACGAGTTCAAATCTCGTTCGCGGCTCCATGTTGTTAATATAGACAACAACCTTTCCGAAAACTCAAAAAGCTCGACTTTGGTCGGGCTTTTCTTTACCCCACGTTT
>JAFWKY010000016.1 GCA_017514105.1 Candidatus Saccharimonadota bacterium | reverse complement strand
GCGGACCGCTACAACCGCGGCAGCGGAAGGTCCCTCCGCTGCGTGGCAACAGTTGACTACAAATCTTTTATGGTATATCATTAAGTTAGGAACTACTAGAAGCAATTCTTAACCGGATGCTTCTAGGAAGCATCCGGGTTGTATGCGTTACTGTTCGTCCTCTACGACGACAGTAACTTTTTTATTTTTAGGCTTACGCTTCAATTTGAAGTAGAAAAAACATTCTATCTCCATAGCGAACCTCCTTTTTGTGTTTGTTTCCACATTGGGGAGATTATAGCCTAGACCTACCTAGAATGATCACGGAATAAATCCCCCCTCAATGAGGGCGAACCATAAGGCTCACCCTCACGACGAGGAGGATCTATTGACCGAAAATAAAAAGTTTCGCACCAACCCGCACACATTATAGGCATAGTGTAGAATAAAAATCAACCCCCTACCTATACTTGTGGCGAAAAAGTATCGTGCTTCTGGTAAATAATTCCTCGGCGTCGCCAACGGCACAGACTCTGGCTCTGGTGGCGCAATTAATGTTGGTTATCAAACTAATGGTTGGAATAAACTTAGTACTCATCCACTCTACTTTACTCGCGCGGGCTACCTGTGGTCAGGTGAGTACGGGGGCACTGCTACCGCCCTGTACTACTGGTCCGCTACGTCGTATAGTAGCTGGAACGCTTACCGCCTGTACGCGGACTCCGGTGTATTGTACCCGGCGAGCAACAGCGATCGCGCGGTCGGCTTTAGCGTCCGGTGCGTGGCACCTGTTCCGTACCAAAAACTATTATTCTGTATTATAATATACAGTATGAGAATTCTAGATAATCCCACCACGAAACCTGATTTAATTAAATCTTCAACGAATTTTATTGACGAAAACACTATTAAAGGTGTTGTGGATATCAAACGCGAACTTCTCGCCGTGGATTCGCCGATGCACTACGACTGCGAACAACTATTGATCGAAAACGGCTCCAACCAGGCAGATCTATGGGGTATCAACTTATATCTTGACGAAGACGACCTAGACGATATGGTTGAGTTTGATTCCATGATTAATATTCGTCCTTCTCAAAACAACCGTAGTCGTTCAGTAGAAGACCCGGCCATCCGCGAAAAAATTAAACAAGTTGTCAGAAAATGGCTGATTTGAAATATATCCACGATGAATCCGTTCGCAAAACTTGGGCTGACCACCCGATAACTTACCAAATGGGCAATATCGGTAGCGAAGTTTCCCGCTCTCTTAAATGGTCCGCGAAGGGCAAAACTGCTCGTGCTGACGCCGCAATTGATCGCGCACTGGAACTTTTTGACTATACGATAGAGGCGAATCGTGACAATTTTCCGCGCCTGCGTGAAGTTTTAATCGCTCGTGAAGAGTTTTGCGATTATTTTTTCAATAACAATTCTTGGCACACTGACCCCGCCAAAATGCAAAAGTATTATGACGGATTTACGATGATTGAGCAACTTCAACCTAGGCGGTGATATTGGCGTTTTAGGCATAATGGTTAATAAAGATACCGCCGGCGTCGCCAACGACACAGACATTGGCTCTAGTGACCCAACTAATGTTGGTTATCAAACTAATGGTTGGTATAAACTTAGTACTCATCCACTCTACTTTACTCGCGCGGGCGGCCTGGGGACAGCAGATTACTACAACACTACTACTCACCTGTACTACTGGTCCGCTACGTCGTATGATGGCGCGGGCGCTTACTACCTGAGCGCGAACTCCGGTGGGTTGTACCCGGCGGACAGGAGCAATCGTGCGTACGGCTTTAGCGTCCGCTGCGTGGTGGGTTGTGTACCAATATACCATTTACAGACTTTATGGTTAGCAGGTGATTTCTTCATCCTCACCACCGGCACAGACACTAGCGGCTCTACCGATACTACCTACACTCTTAATGGCTATACGCTCATTAATACTAATCCTTACTACTTTGTACTTTCCGGCGACGTGGGTGGCTCCACGTTTTACTACTTTACCGGGGTCGCCCTCTACTGGTCTAGTACTGCTGTTGACTCAATGCAGACTTACAGCCTGTACTTCGGTTCCGGTGACGTATGGCCGGCGGGTCGCAGCTACCGCTACGCCGGAAGATCCCTCCGCTGCGTGGTGATATGTGCACAGATAAAGTATTGAGGTTTAATGTAATACAGCAATTGCTAGTTTCTATAGCGTTGGTTATAAATTAAAAATACCGCCGGTGTCGCCAATGGCACAGACTCTGGCTCTAGTGACCCAATTAATGTTGGCTATCAAACTAATGGTTGGTATAAACTTAGTACTCATCCACTCTACTTTACTCGCGCGGGCTACCTGTGGTCGGCAGATTACAACAGCACTGCTACTGAGCTGGACTACTGGTCCGCTACGTCGTATAGTAGTTCCGGCGCTTACGACCTGGGCGCGTACTCCGGCGTATTGTATCCGGCTCACAGGGACTATCGCGGGTACGGCTTTAGCGTCCGGTGCGTGGCCCGGTATGCGTCATTGGCAAGGACGAAAGCGCTACATCCAAAACTACTGCCCATACCAACACCCACCAGTTATAACTACTTCTTCACAAAATCGTCAATTTTTTCGCAAACCTGGTTTAATACCTCTGGCAGACGTTCCTTTTCCTCTGGCGTGAACTTTGATAGCACAAATTCCACATCCCCCAACTTAGACCGCAGAGCATTATTTCCTGTCCCTATTCTTATTCTCGGATAATCTGACGTTTTTAGATAGGAATCAACAGATTTTAACCCATTATTGCCACCGGCCACTCCTGTTGCACGATATCTGACTTTGCCGAACTCCAGATCAAAATTATCACAAATTACCAAAATATCAGAGGTAGGTACCTTATAATATCTGGCGTATTCTGCCACCGCACGACCGCTGTCATTATAGAAATCTTGCGGTTTTATAAACAAAATATCGTCCATACGGCCATTTATAGCACCTAGACGCGGTTTTGACTCCCAACTAATGTTATGTAGCGCAAAATAAAAATCTAGTGCGAGAAAGCCAGAATTGTGCCTCGTAAAAATGTACTTATTCCCTGGATTCCCCAGTCCGACTACTAATTTCATATCTTAATTATACCACAGATGAAAAATGCCTCACTGCAGCAAGTACTACCAGATATAAAAAAGGCCTTGCCGTAGCAAGGCCAAACTGAGAGGAAGGCGACTATTCTTCGCTGGTAGTCTCTTTTTGGACGGGAATTCGCTTACCTTCTTGGCGGCGAGCAATTTCCTTGACCACTTCGTGACGCCAGACGTCCTCTTTGGACAGAGATACCCGTACTACCCGTTTGTAGTCGTAAAGCAAACTGCTCACGTAGACAATACCGTTGTTCCAGACGTCTACATACGGCGCGTGAATTTGCTGGATGTCTCCAGTAATCACGATTTTACCTTTTTTGCCGATACGTTTTATTAACATATCGGCCCGAGCGATACTCTGGTCCTGAAATTCGTCATATTCCACGAATTCGTACGCAAAATCACGTCCGCGCGCATTATCTACCGGCACCACCGAGAACCAATTATCGAAGATCATATCTACGCGGTCATTGACCCGTAGTTTCAGAGGACGCTTTTCTGACGCATCATCATCTTCGCTTTCTTGGCGGTCTTTGCCCTTCTTGCCCTTTTTGGTCCCGTTCTCTGCCGAAAACCCATTATTCTGCATTTTTTCTAGTTCTCTAGCCAGTTTTGGGTCTTCGTCCAACAGATAGTTGCGGAGTGCGTTCTTGATAGGCTGAACATCTGGGTCTAGTTTTTCGCTCAAATTTCCCGGCAACGCACCATAACTCTTGTTGACTTCGCATGGCACGACCGTCACGCCCATGTATGGACCATATCTGCAGGCCATATAAGCATAAATGGATGACATATAGGTTTTGCCCGAGCCGGCTGGCCCAGTACAAATCACTACATCAAAATCTCCCGCGAGAGCCTCGGCATAGACCGCCTGCCCGATACTTTTGGGTCTTACCGGAAAAGATGAAACATATTTCAGTCCTACTATTGCCTCTTCGTCCACGTCATATCGCCCGATATAGGTAAAATACGGGTCGTCCAGAGGGTCGTAATGTGGTGGATAAACGTTGTTTTTGGTATCCAACTTCATCACGACAAATTCATTCGCGACTAATTTACGCTCATCTGGCATTGCCTCTTCCCATTCAGACAGTTCTATTCTGTGCAAATTGATAAAATCTTTATACAATTCGTACGGAACAGTCACTGTACGGATGCCGGTGTAGTCGTCCGGATACTGGTGCCGATATTCCGCGGTCAGTATGCCGCGCTCCCAGGCCCGTTCGGCTAGTCCGTTGTCGTTGGTAATCAGGACGACATTTTCGTCCTCTAATTCCATGACTTCATCCGGATTAGCGGTGCCGTCAACCGGCAGCGATGCATTTGCGCACTTCACTACCAGTGCTGCCAGAATAATCTGACCATCCATGTCGTTGTCCGCTGGCGCGAACGGCGACTGTTTCTTGAAGTTCTTGTGAATTGGCAAAAGCGCGTACACGCGTTCCTGCGCCTTCACATTGGCGGTCTCCTTCAGATTGTAAATCTCTTTCATTGTCCTGCATTTGACATTAAAGAGTTTCCGAATCCGTTTCAGTGCTTCTCGCGAAGCATAACCACGTTCGCTGTGCTCTTTCTTGAACTTGGATAATTCACGAATGACGGTTGAAGGAATTATTAACCGCGTATCAGTAAAATCAATTGACGGATACACTGGTTCCGCCACTTCATCGTCGCCGAGTTTCGGCAGGATATCCACATAGTCAATGATGACGTTTGTGTCTATCACGTATGAAACCATTTTCTTCTCTGACATTTTCACCCTCCTTTTTAATGTGCGGTCTTTGAAGTATATAAAAATAGGAGTATCTCATACCTCAAAGATGCTCCCACTTGCGATTATTATACGTTATTTTTCGGCTTATGTCTAGCCTAAGCGTCTTGTTGTTCGTCTGACTTGTCGTTGCTATCACTACGATACGAAAACATAATCGGCGTACCAACGAAAGGGTATTTTTCGCGAATCTTGCGCTCCAAATAGCGTTTCCAAGACCAGTGAAGCAAACCCAAATCGTGCCCGTGCACCACAAACCACGGCGGGCAAACGTCAGTCTGAACGATATATTTTGGTTTTGGACGAGTATTTTTTAGACCCGCTGGCGCATGTTCCACGATGGCATTTGCAAGAATTTTATTTAGTTCAGAAGTTTTTATCTCTGTGTGACGCGCTATGTCAATTTCTAAAGCCAACTCGAATAGTTGCGTTACATTTTTGCCGGTCTCCGAACTCGTGATGAGCACTGGTGCGTACGGCAAAAAGTCAAAATCTTTCTCTAGAGCATCCAGCAAAAAGTCTGCCGCGGTACGATTTTTGATATTTTCCTCACCGTAATAGTTAGTAGGCTCGGCCTCCTCTAGCAAATCTGCTTTTGTCACGATTATTACAATTCCTTTGCCCGCCTCTACAATTTGACCGGCCAGAGATTGGTCTAGTTTTGAGTGAGGTTCGGTAGAATCCACTAGTAATGCACAGATATCCGCTTCCTCAATCGCCGCAAGCGTACGGATGGCAGAAAACTTCTCAATTCCCACTTCGCGCTTGCCTGGCTTACGCAAACCAGCAGTATCCAAAATCTCAATTTCGCGTCCCTTATATTTAACTTGTACACGATTAATGTCGCGTGTTGTTCCCTGGCGAGACGACACTATTGCTTGTTGTTTCTTCCCTAGTGTATTGAATAGAGAAGATTTACCCACGTTCGGTCGCCCAATCAGGGCGATCTTGAGCGTGTCATTAGCCAAAATGTCTTTTCGACGGGCCTCCGGAGCCTGGCAAGGCGAGGCTAAGCGGCGCTCGCCCGTGGCGACGGGCCGAGCGAACGCAGCCCGAGAAAAGAGCATTTTGGCTAATGTACTCTTCAGTTCCCTAATCCCTCGCCCGGTTGTCGCCGAAGTATAAAAAATCTTTTCCGGCGCAATGCCTAGTGCACGAAACTCTTCAATTGGCAAAGATTCACCTAGATCACATTTGTTAAGAACCAGCAAAACTGGTTTTTTGGAGCGTAGCGCATCTTTGGCGATTTTTGCATCGCGGTGATCAAAATATTTGGTAGAATCAAGCGTCACCAAAATCACATCCGCCGACTCTATCGCGTCCTGGATCTGGTCTTGGATAGAGGCCTCAAAATCGTCCGACGGGTCCTTCAGACCGGCCGTATCAACCAAGATGAAGGAATTGTCAATTGTCGTGACTACGTTGTCACGCGTAGTGCCCTCTTCGCGCGCTACGATAGCAATATTTTTTCTCGCCATCCGATTCAAAATACTAGACTTACCTGCGTTAGTCTGACCAATTAATGCTACGATCGGAAGGCGTTTCATATCTTTTAATTATATCACACTTTTGTTAAAAACGCAAGCGGTACAGAGGACTGCGGGAGTAGTTACCTCGCTTCGCTCGCCAACTTCCCTGCGGGAGAATCTACTTCGCTTCGCTCGCCAACTTCCCTGCGGGAGGATTTACCTCGCTTCGCTCGGTGCGAACCCGCTTCGCGGGTTCAATTCCTGGCGGAACTTACCAGAAAAAAATTAAGTCCCTCCGGGACTTATTTTTTATTCTGGTGACTCCTGCGGGAGTCGAACCCGCGATTTTCTGGATGAGAACCAGACGTCCTAGACCACTAGACGAAGGAGCCGTAGATATTTTGACAAACGAGGCTTCGCAAGAAATTGCGAAGCAATTTCTTTACGAGCACTCCTTATATTTTACCACAAAATCATTTAATATTCAACATTGCCGTAGGTTGGCACGGCCGAAACGAAAGTTTGACCTGGTGCCAGTTTGATTTCTGCGCCATTTTCATCTGTAAATTTTATTTGTTCTCCAGCCGAGCCTTTGTTCCAGTGCCCTTTCACTGCGTAACCATTTTGGAAAATATATGCATCGCCAGAACCAATCGCATCAATATCCTCGTGATAATTATCGGCGGCTTTGCGCTCCTCCACCATCATCGCAATCACGACTTTTGGTGACATTACTGATAGTTCGCAAGTCGTATCCGGATTTGGTTCGCCCATATTTTCGTTTGGACAGACATACACATCTGCTGCATCGCCAGATTCATAACTCCTAGCATAAGAGTTGGATTCCTTGTCGTAGTGATACCGCACATTAAAAGACGCCCAGCCGCCAAAATTGAACGCGATGTCCGTCACGGAAGGATTAACCGCCGAGGTGTCCTTGTCTGTTGCCTTGGTAATCACCAGTTTTTCTTCCACGCCACGATCTATCAAATTCTTTTTGGACTCGCCCGGCGTCATCCTAGCAAAACCGTTGATGGCAGAGCCGCCATATTCGCGGTCGTCATTCATCTGCTTCAGATAGGCCGCCGTAGTAAACAGATTATTCCACCGCCGCGAGCCAGAACCACTTCTGTACATGTATGCGTAATTTTCAGTCAAATCTCTGTATCCGCCATTTCGCACCGCCTCCAAAGCGTCATCTGCACCACCCGCGTGTACAATTGTACAGTCAAAAGGCGTATCCCACATCAAGTAATACATGCGCAAAGAACGAATCGGTCCAATTACTGCGGATGAAGGATTTTGATAAATCGCCGCAAACCTCGTAATTCCCGCTTCGGCAATTGCCTCAAAAATCACGCCAGCCTGATTTAGCCCGACTTGTGGTCTGGCACCGTCAGTACCGTTCGGTGTCTGGATACAAAATGCCGGAGCGTTCTTTTCGTCTTCACTTGCTACTACTTCGCCGGTCAAATTACTATATATATTATTGTCTGCTGCCTTTGCCGATGGAGCTTGCGGAAATACTAGGTCCGGCGCTTTTTCCTTTGGCGCCAAAAAACCAAAAGCGGCACATCCTGCACCACCCAAAATACCAAAAATACCTAAAACCAAAAATACTATCCAACTTTTTTCGCTAGGTTTCTTTTGCGGTTTTGTTGGTTGTTTTGTTGAGTTTTCCACAGGCATTTATGATTTTCCTTAAATTACTTATACTAATTTTAACACAAAATAATTATGGTTGTGCTATAATATGGTTATGGTCAGGAAAACACTAAAAACAAACATATTGACTGTCCTTATAGTAATCCTAGCCTCGGTGCTAGTTTTGCGTTTTCCTCTTTATTTTGCATCTGCTGCCAGCAGCGGTGACGTTACATTTCGAGTAGACATCAACGAGATGCTCTCTGTTTCTCTTACGACACCAGACACCTGGGCGAGTGGCGACGTTTCATTCTCTAGTAGCAGTCCTCTACTACGCAACAAAATTGGCCTTAGTATTACTTCTAATAACGGTGCGGGTTTTTCGGCCTTCATGGCCAGCAAAGAGAACACGAATCTTGTCAATACTGCCAAGAGCACAGCCATTATCCCTACTTTAGCTTCCGACTCTACAGCCAGTGCATTTCCAGTCAACCGCTGGGGTTATTCTTTGGATGATGTTGACGCCGGTAGTTCTACTGCCAAATACTCTGCCATGCAAACTTCGCTAATCACCATCGCAAATCCTTCGGTCCCTACCACGATTAACGAGGATATTTTCTTTGGCGCCAAGGCTGATGCCACGATAGACTCCGGTACCTATGCGAACACAGTGATATTTAGCGTTGTTTCTGGCTATGTAGACCCAGACGACCCAGTTGTTCCTGATGATCCTACCCCAGTCGGTCCTATTACACCAGATACTCCTACCTATGACGAAGACAACAATCGCACTATCTATACAGAAGTCGCCACTGGCGCTCAGACCGCTCCTGTTAACACCAGTACCACCACCACTACTACCACGATTACCGACGGCGACACCACAGATAGTTACACTGCTCCACATGGCGTCAACAATGTGTCCAGCAGCCCACTCGCTACTGGTCTAGCTGTGGCTTCCGCTGCAGCCGCTGGCACCGGTATCTTCTTCTTCATCCTTGCTAAGCGCAAGAAAGATGACGACGACGAAGAAGAACAAGAGGACATCTAATCTGACTAGCAAATAGACGGGTTAATCCGTCTATTTTTTGTGTTGCATTTCCCTCCATGAATTATCTGCGAACTAACGCTCACAAAAACAGACCCAGTAAGGCCTGTTTTAACTATTCCTAAATTGCCGCGGCGACCGCGTTGAGTCTTGCTAGACTGGTCTCTCTGCCGAGAACATTTAGCGTCAGGTTGAGCGCTGGACTAAATGGCGCAAAAGACACCGCTATCCTTATCAAACTAAACAACTCCGCTGGCTTTTTGCCGCTTTCAGCAAGCAGTTCATTTAGCGCATTTTGCAAGTTGTCTTCGTTCCAATCTTCAATTGCAGACAGTTTGCTGATGGATTTTTTTAATAAATCTTCCAATTCTGCCTCAGACAGTTTCTTTAGGAATTTGTTTGTCTTTATCGTATCCGTATTGATTTCCGGATCCACGAAGAAATAACGTGTCATCTCGCGCAGGTCTGAGAGTGTTTTTAGGCGGTCATAGATGATAGATAGCACTTTGATGCGATATTCCTCTGGATAAGTCTCTGCCTCCTCCGGCCAAAAACCGGCAGTTCTATCATACAGCGCATGCGCACCCTGTTCGTCAAAGATTCTGCGAATCCATTGTCCATTCATCCAGAGCAACTTGGTTTCGTCATATCTAGCACCAGAAGTCTGGATACGATCCAGAGAAAATCTCTCAATCAGTTCTTGTTTTGTGTACATTTCTTGTTCGGTGCCATCATTCCAGCCCAGACACGCGAGATAATTTAGCATTGCCTCAGCGAGCACGCCGTCATCGCGATATTCTGTAACAGACTTAGCGCCGTCACGCTTGCCTAGTTTTTTGTTGCCTTGAGGCGCCAAAATATGTGGCAGCGACACCAAGACCGGTCTTTCTAGCCCTAGCGCCTCGTAAATGGCGAGGTAATTTGGTGTACTAGAAAGATATTCTACCCCGCGCATTACGTGTGTTACGCCCATCTCTGCGTCATCTACAATGTGTGCAAAATTATATGTAGGATAACCATCTTTTTTGATCAAAATTATATCATCCTGGACTTCTGGCCCAGCCTTCATCTCGCCCATTACGGCATCCACCCACTCGCGTTCCTTAGGGTCTGCCTTAAAGCGAATCGGCATACCAGGCTCCCACTCTGGCGGATTTTCTGGACGATAGTTGCGATAGAGAAACGGAATCTTCTTTTCGCTACATTCACGCCGATACTCGTCAATCTTCTCTGCTGGAGTAGGATCAGCATACGCACGGCCGCTGTCCAGCAACTTCTTTACCCACGCGTGATAAATATCCAGACGTTCACTCTGGAAATATGGCCCATTTGGCCCACCTATTATCGGGCCTTCATCCCATTCCAGGCCCAACCATTTCAGGGTATCTTCAATAAGTTCCGTCGCACCTTCTACATAGCGTTCGCGGTCGGTGTCTTCTATACGCAAAATCATCTTACCACCAGTTTGGCGCGCAATTAAATATGGATAAATAGCAGAACGCACGTTCCCAATATGAATATAACCCGTTGGGCTCGGCGCAAAGCGAGTAATAGCATTTTTCATACCAAATATTATACCACTTTACAAGAGAAAAATAAACAGCCTATACTATAGTTATATCATACTTCACTAAAAAAGTCAAATTAAGGCAAAACAGTCGGCAAACTCAGCAAAGATTAGAGCGATACCGCAATCGCACGGAGTTGTTTCTTGGTAAGACTACCAGCCTTGCACTGCAACTTATAGACAACACCGCCGTTCACCCAAGTCGCATCGCTATTGTGAATGTAGATGGTAAGACCATTTTCGCGGATAGTAGTAAAATCTTCGCCGTAAGTCTTCTTTACGAAGTTGGAAAGGAGTGCATTTGAATCCCAGGAAGACTTCTCTTCAATAATCGTGTACGCGTCACCAGTAGACGAATTGGAAAAGTTCAGAGTGACCTTCCCATTTTCTGAAGTAATGTCTGACAAACTAAAATCACGCGGAATATACGAAGGATAAGACGCTTCTATACCAGTCTGCATCGCAGCGACCTTGAGTGAAATATCTGGTGAGTTTAGATTTACGAAATAAACAATCGCAAATACGGCAGCAGCAGCACACGCCAACGCCAACATTATTCTCCCAAAGCCAAAATGAAACTTAACATCAGGCTTCTTGGATTTCTTCTGCTTTGGTGTGGCGGATGCGGTCTTTAATGCTTTTTGAATCTCGTGTTGCTTAATCTGCTGGGCGGTCTGCTTGTTCTGCTGAACAGGTGCCGCAACTGTACGTTGACGCATTTTTTCGTGTATACCACTCATATCCACCGAAGGAATTTGCTCTGCTGCGACAGGCGTCAAATCTTTGCGTGCTTCACCGAGAGTAGGGCGCTTCATGTTCTTGCGACTCTTATGCGGAGTAGATGCTATCTTGCGATGCGCTGTAAGACTACTCTGTTCACTCTGGGTTTTTTGCATTAACTCCTCACTTTCTTGTTAATACTATAATACACAAGTATTTTGAAAAAAGCAAGAGCAAAATCACACAAAAAATATGTTATAATATATATATGAATCAAGAAGAGCGTGCGCGCCGTCAGAGTCGTCGCGTCATCATTTCTGAAATAATTATGCTTCTTGCGGTAATCGCCACGGTCTGCGTGTTGGCTTTTTTGGTTTCCGGCTACTGGCTAAATTCAGACTTTAAGGTTGAACGGCAGGGGTTGCTACAGGTTTCCTCTATTCCTACTGGCGCCGACGTGGCCATAGACGGGGAATCTTCTTGGCTACAACGCACCAATACTAGCAAAGTCCTTCCAGCCGGCGAACACACAGTCGTTCTCACGAAAGACGAATACGACTCCTGGTCAAAAACCATCAAAATCAAAGAAGGTTTGCTCTACGGCATCCATTATCCGCGACTTTTTCTAAAGGAACGCACAAAAGAAAAGGTCTCTGACGTTACAGCTACTACTTTTGCCAGCGTCTCGCCTAACCGCAACCGCATGCTCATCGCCAATGCCACCACCGACTGGAAACTCGTCAACCTAGACAACAATAATCCCGAATTCAAGAGTATAGATATTTCCAAGGTCTTCCCTAGTGCCAGCGACAACGAAGACAACAAATTGTTCACCGGCGAAATCATCTCTGCGGATTGGGACGGCAACAGCGAACATATTCTTTTCAAGGTAAAATATGGCGACAATTACGAATGGATTATCCTAGATGTTAGAGATCCCAAAAACAGCGTCAACATTACGCGCACATTCGCTGCGAACTTCGATCAAATCAAAATCTACGACAACTCCGCCAGCACTCTGCTCGCCGTACGGGATGGTAATCTGCACAAAATTGACTTGAGCAGCCGTCAGATTTCTGCTATCTTGGTTGAAAAAATTCATAGTTTTGACCATTACGAGTCCGAAATTGTATTTGCTGCAGACTACATTCCGTCATCCAATTCTTCTTCCAATAAGGATGATTCGTCTGACTCCACAGAGACCGCGCCATACTATTTGGGTTTGGTACGACTGGGTGATTCGGACATCACCACACTTTCAGAACTCACCTCACCGGCCAAAGTCACTATCAGCAAGTTCTATGACGACAAATATATTACCACTCTTACCGATACCAACCTAAAACTCTATCGCAAAGACGATTTCAAAGAAGTCTTATCTGCAGATTTATCATTTTCGCCAGCAAAAATGAAAGTCGGGCGTGACGGTAATTTCGTCATCATGAATGATGGGGGACGTATCGCGACTCTTGATATGGAAGCGATGGCAACTCGCGAATGGCAGACTACGAACCCATCTTTTGGCTGGCTAGACGACAATATGATTTATTCGGTTGCCGACGGTGTACTTACGGTGTATGATTTTGACGGCCAGAATCAACGCCAACTCTCAAACAACGTCTCTTCTCAATTTCCAGTCACGATTACGGGCGACAAATGGCTATATTATTTCTCGGACGGCAGCCTAATTCGTGAAATCATCACGAAATAACTCATAAACCATTGCTAGACAACCACTCGTTCCAACTCACCTGACCTATTGCCCGGTCAAGAAGTTCCAGATTTTCTCAAAGAATGACGGTTCATTGGAAGGCAATTCCATTCCGCTGTCAATTACCGGCGTTTCTTCGTCAATGGAAGGTTGCGGAGCATTTTCGTAACTTGGAGAGATTTGTTCGCTAGTCACAAGCAAACGATAGCGCGACGTCCCAAGCGGCGTACAAGTGACCAATGTGATTAACGGCTTGTCGGTTTGAACCACCAACGCCGCAACGTCGGATGGCTCAACGACTTCTTTTTTGATTACTTTATAGGTGTAGCGCACAGAATTGTAATTAACATAAATCAAATCACCATCTTCCAAACGTTCCAGTCCGGAGAAAATATATTTATACGGATTAGAACTATAAACATCGCCTGCCGAGTGCCCGGTAATAATAAAATTGCCAATTTCCCCAGGATATGCACTAGCGCCCTGGATACGATAATGCGCCACGCCATTGTTCATGGCTTCCATGATATCAGTAACATTAATGTCAAAACGAATCGGTACGTCAATGTTTAATTTCGGAATAATTAGACGCGGCTCGGCTGATACCGGCTTCGTGATGGTCGGGTCAATAGCCTCAATTTCTGACGCCGGCGCATTGCCAGGCGATACATACGCCATCAATGGCGCAAAAATCAAACGATTATACTGCAGGAACAGTATCACGAGTACAACCGCAAGTCCGGCAAGTAACGGAATAAACTTGCGGAATTTCCTACCAATCTTGGCATTGTCGGTCGCCTTGGCACGGATGCGTTTGCGAAGAAACGCTCGCACTTCGCTCATGTCTTCCTTCCCTGTTGCGGAAGATTTCTGCGCGCTCCCTTGAGCGAGTTTTAGGCCGGTTTTGTCGTCGGTGGCCTTGCCGGCACTCGCTAGCGCCGACGATATCTCCTCTTCTTCCAACCTGGCACGTTCGGCCTTCAATTTTTCTTTCGCAATGTAATCACGCGCGGCATTGGAATAGTATTCACTGTAGTATTTTTGATAATAATTTTGCCATGCGGAGTGATATTGTTTCCAAGATTCCGAGTTTATTTTTGTCTCCACCGGAGTATTTTTTAGATGTGACGTATCACTGGCGGATGCAGTCTTGCCCGCCTCTTTTTTTGCGGCAGGCTTATTATACGCCTCCAAGACTTTGCGTCTGGCGATCTGTGCTGCGGCCTGACGTTGCAGGTCGGATGAAGATTGCCCACCGGTGTTTGAATCCATAAAATAATTATAGCATAAAATCCTAAAATATGGTAAAATAGTACCAATGGGCGAGTGGCGGAACTGGTAGACGCGCTAGACTCAAAATCTGGTTCCAGCAATGGAGTAAGGGTTCAAGTCCCTTCTCGCCCACCAAACGGTTTATGGAATGATTTTTAACTATTTCGTAATCTGTAAGTGCCCGTTAAACCCCTTGTTAAAGAAAAGGGTTATTTTTATGTCATTTTTGCGACGAAAACCTGCCGAAAAACATAATTTGCCTCTATAATTTTTCTGTTAGATCCCCAGCAACATGGTCTTCGCCCTTTATGTTATAATATAAGAGACTGGGGATTCCTGCTCGCTACCCTCATTTTTCGCTTTTTCGAATTACTAGTGAAAATTCAAATGAACATTTGCGATTTAGAATCTAGTGGGGTGGCAGTTATAGGAAAGGAAATATATGAAAGTTTACATTGCTCGTCATGGCCAAACTGATTGGAATATTCAACACAGAGCGCAGGGGCGAACTGACGTTCCGCTCAATGAAACCGGTCGTGCTCAGGCTAAAACCCTACATGACAATATCAAAGATATTCAATTTACTGCTGTTTATGCCTCGCCTTTAAAGCGTGCTGCGGAAACCGCCCAAATTGCCACCGATGACAAATACAGCATATTATATGATAACCGACTGATGGAGCGTTCTTTTGGCGACTTTGAGGGTAAAGAAATTAATAACTGGATACAAGCTACTGGTTATGATATTGGTGATTTGAGACTCAATACTGATATTGGCAACATTGAGCCAGTTAAGAGTGTATTGGCTCGCACTAAGGCCTTTCTTGATGATTTAAGATCGAAGTATGGCGATGATGATGTTATTCTAGTCGTAGCGCACGGTCAGGTATCGCGTGGACTCCATCATAATCTTGTTGGATACACTGATGACACTGATTGGTGGAGTGTAAAATATGGAAATGCCGAAGTGCGTGAGTATAGATTGTAACTCTAAAAATATTCCAGCTCCATCCTGTTGTCTTCTTTATTTGCCGTTAAAACCTGGCTTAGTAACCCCCACCAGAAATAAAAACAAAGAGCCGAAGGCTCTTTATTTTTATTTTGTCTTTATGGCCTCAGTTATCACGCCGACAATTTCTTGTCTCGACATGTTCTCAAATTTGCCGATTCTCGCCAAAGGTATTCTGGCTTCATTAAAAATACGATTTATTTCATTGTCGCGCTCGATCCGGTCGGCTCTACTGTGCGTAGAGTCGTCTAACTCGATTGCGCAAATAATCTTATAACTCTCCTTTCCGACCAGCACATAATCAACGGATTTTCCGTTAATATGCCGAAAAGCGCCATTCCAGTTCTGCCCTTTAACTTTATGATTAAGAAGTGAAGACAAATGAACTTGCGGAATAACGAACCATTTAGCACCGAATATATCATTCAGCAGTTTGAAGAATTCGTTCTCGCGTGCAGTCATTAAGTATGGTTTGGCATAATAACGGTAGTGCGACTTTTTAATCTCATTCTGACTGTCGATTTTCTTGTCAATCGCCTTCTCTAGAGCAAATGCTCCCGCGAAGACCACAACCATTATTATTATCCATATATATGTAGGCATTTTTTCCTCAGGTATCTCTACTTATCCCACCCAAACCCTTCGCCATAATGACCATAGCGAGCAGTCTGCTCGTAAAACGGACAACGTAAGTCCAGGTACTTGATAATCCCAGCTGGTGTCAAATCATAACCTTCAATTTCCTCTGGCTTGCCGTCAATAATCACAGTCTTTTCCAGAGGCTCAGCATAACCAATCGCATAAGCCAGTCGCACCAATACTTCATGTGCGTGACGTTTTCGCAAATAATCTACCGCGATTCGGCGCGCCATGTAGGCAGCCGAACGGTCAACCTTGGTCGCGTCCTTACCCGAATAACAACCACCACCAATCGCAACGCGTGGACCATAGTTATCTACGATCAATTTGCGTCCAGTGAGCCCGGTGTCGGCATCAAAACCACCCTGATTCCAGTCACCAGCCGGGTTGATATGTAGTTCCAGTTTCCCTGTCAAACCATTTGCATCGATAAACTCGCGCACCAGCTTCTCCAACTCATCATGTGGCACATTCTGGAAACTCGCCACGATGGAATCAATTGTTCCGTCTGGAGCAATTGTGATTTGTGTCTTGCCGTCGTAAGGATATTTCTCGTAAATATATTGGTTCAAACGGCGTGACAAAACTACCTCGCGTGGCAGCAACTCTGGCGTCTCATCGCAAGCGTAACCAATCATAATCCCCTGATCGCCAGCACCACCAGTATCTACACCGGCTGCGATTTCTGGTGACTGCTTTACTACTTTCGTATGCACTTCAATATTGTCTCCGGCAATTCGGTGAACTATCGCGGGAATATCTACGTCATCTGCCGTAGATGTGATCTCGCCAGTCACAAATACTACGCCGTGTCCGCCACAAGTCTCAGCCGCCACGCGAGCTTGTGGGTCTTTCGCGAGGTAAGCATCAAGAATAGCATCGCTAATCTGATCGCAAAGTTTATCTGGGTGTTTTGGAGAAACGCTCTCCGCTGTTCTGTAGAACATATCTTTCCTTTCTGGTCGGAATTACCACCTTGCATAAAGTAGGTTGGTATGGGGTCATTGGGCCGTTCCCTATCCCATTTCTTGATATTAATTTGTTAATAATACGATTATATCATATAATATAAGTATGAAAATAGCGTTTTTCACGGATTGCTATCTAGATTTGACGGGAGGCATCACGACTACGATTAACGCTCAAAAAACCGAGTTAGAAAATCGTGGCCACACCGTCTACGTGTTCTCCAGTTCTTACCCGCGTTCTGCCGAAGAAAAAACCGAACTCGCGAAACACAACATTTTCCCAGTGCCAAGTTGCAAATTCCTCTTTCGCGGCCTCACGCCAATTGCGCGCCGCCCCGCTATCATAGAAAAATGGATTTACGAACAGCATCCAGAAATCAAAGATTTTGACATTTTCTACATTCATTACGAAGCAGGCTGCTCTATTGCGGGTCTCCGTCTGGCTTATCAATTCAACATCCCTTCTGTGCAGGTCATGCATGGTCGCGAAGATATGGGTGAACAAAACATCATTCCGCGGGGTTTTCGTTCTCTTGTTGCTATTTCGTTAAATCTTTTTCACGAACTATATTTGCCACACCGCACCAAAATTCACCGCGACCATTATCTGGCCAATAATACCGCATCTGTCAATATGTGGCGACTGATGGTAAATCATGCCAACTGCGCCGATCTCGTCATCACGCCGTCCGCACATTTTCGTCAAAAACTCATCCACTACGGCGTCAAGCGTCGCGTGGAGGTGGTGCCGAACGGTGTTCTGGACCGTCTTTTTGTCAAAAATCTCAAGCCCAAGACTTTCGTACCAAACCGCGAAGATTTGCACATCGTTTGGCATAGTCGTATATCTGCGGAAAAACGTATGATGCCGTTCCTTCGGGCACTCAGTCGTATTCCAGATGGCTATCGTTTAGATATTTACGGCGGTGGTGGCGACTATTATCGCGCCAGACGCTACGCTAGATTCCACGATATGAATGTAATTTTCCACGGCAATACTGATTACGAGGCGGTCTATCACCGTATTCTAGAAAGTCATCTAGACGTGCTAGTATCTTACAATTTTGATACTTTTGGTACCACTCTAATTGAGGCAGAATCTGCCGGCGTACCAGTCATGTTCGTAGACCCAGACATGAAAGAAATCGTTCCGCATGGCGGATACATCCTCGCAAACAGCCCTAGCCCAGACGATATGGCGAAATCTATCCAACAAATCATCAACCGCCCAGAGATGATTCATGAGATGAGCAAAGTCATGTTGGATCACCGTGACGAAGTTCGCGTTTCGCATACCGTAGACCGCCTGGAAGAAATTTTTAGAGAATTAATCAGCAAAAATCGCTAGCACTCGCGACCCGCCGTCACTTCGCGCGCCAGCATTGTGTTATAATATTCTTATGAAAAAGTATTTAGCAGATATCCTTACTTTTAGTCGCTTGGCTTTATCTATCGCGCTCATAATCATGACATTTGCCGGTGCGCCAATTCATTCCTGTCTGATTATATTTCTGATCGGCGAAATAACTGACGCCTTTGACGGTACCCTGTCCGTAAAATATCCCTTCCCCAAGGGTAAAGTTCCTAAGTATCGCAAATACGCAGCCAAATATGACATTTTAGCAGATTCTCTACTTGCATTTGCTTTTATGCTGTTTTTCACTGTCAGAGTGAACTTCTGGGCCGGCATCATTACTTTTGTTGGCTATCCGGTTCTCGCCGGTATTATAGATCTTATTGTCTACGGTAAATTTTACGGTCACCCAGACGACGCCCGGCCGAATTCTCTCACCATAAAGAACTTCCCCCTCGCCAAAAAAATCATCCTCACCCGCCGCGCGTTTTACATTACTTTGATGTTCGTGTATTCGGTCATGACGCTGTATGCTTCGGAATGGTCGCTTACAACCAAAATCATCATTACGATTGTCGGCGTAATTATCTCGGCAGGCTTTTGGTTCTTCCTCTCTCAACGTCGCCATAATATTTCTCGCGATGCTGTGGATATCGAACAAAAACTCAGCCGCAAAAATTCCAAACAACGCTAACAGGCATAGTCGTGGCCTACTTGGCAAAAACAGCCGCAATGCTCGCCGCTACGAAATTGTTTGGATTATAGAGATTTAATGTGGCAATTTTTGCTGCAAGTTCGCCATTCCAAATTGTCAGAGGCGAATAGCCAGATTTGCTGAGCGGCACCACTGCCACTTCGCCATTTTTTGCTATCAAAATCTGTCCATCATGCAAGGTGATAATGGACACCGGATAACTCAGCGTGAACTTATGAATCGCGTCTGCTACCTGCAGAAGCGGTTGCGTGAGAAGCAGAACTTTGGGATAATAGACGGCGCGGAATAATTTTTGCAGTTGTGCTACCGAAGCCATGATGATTAGATTTTCGTTTAGCAAGGTTTTTTCGGCACCAGGAGCCGCAATTAAGTCGGCTGCATCGCGCGTTAGAAGCGTCGGTTTTGCGGAAGATTGCGACGCGCCTGCTACAGCCTTCGCAGTGATATTATTGCGCGAAAAATCACCTATTAACAGATTAAAATCATTCGTATCCATCGCGGCTACTATTTCTTCTCCGTCTGCGAACGACCCAGATTCTGTAGAACGAAGGAATGTCAAATTATCTAGTGGTGGCAACTTCCCTTCCAATGCGTTCGGAAGAATCAAACGCGCCTCCTTCAGCGGATATTTTGCTGTTAGATATTCGGCGATTTTAATAGAACTTCTAAACATCTGCGAATTTCCGCCCACCACGCCAACTGTTCCCTGGTTGGTCTCTGGGATGTTCCAGTACAAATCCTCGGACGGATTTTTGTCATATTTTTTCATGTAATCCATCTCGGTCTCCGTTACAGATCCAAATCAATACTTATTGGGCAGTGATCGGACCCCATCACATTCTCGTAAATTTTTGCATCGGCTAATTTGTTTCGCAAGTCCTCAGATACAAAGAAATAATCAATTCGCCAGCCCACATTATTCTCGCGCGCATGTCCCCAGTGACTCCACCAAGTATAGCGCACTTCGTCCGGATGCAAAGTGCGAAAAGTGTCCACGAAACCAGCGCCAATCAAATTAGTAATCCCCCGACGCTCCTCGTCGGTAAAACCTGCTGAATGATGGTTGGTTTTTGGTCTCGCAATATCTATTTCTTCGTGCGCCGCATTAAAATCTCCGCAGACGGCCACCGGTTTTGTCATCGCCAAACGTTTTAGATATTCAGTCAGCGTAGGGTCCCACGCTTTTTCGCGGAGGCTCAAACGCTCCAAAGCATTTTTACTATTTGGGACATACACTGTGACTACGTATAAATTTGCGAGTTCCAAGGTCAAGATTCTCCCTTCGTTCAATGGTTCGCCAAACTGGTCGCCCGGCACACTGAGATCTGGGAACTTCTCAAAATTATCATAACTACCCAACACTTCAATATCGTTTTTAACAAAAATCGCTGTGCCCGCGTAGCCCTTACGCTCTGCCGAATTCCAGTACTCTATATAATCTGGCGAGTCAAATTCTACTTGCGCCTTGTGTGCCTTGGTTTCTTGCAAACACAAGATGTCTGGTTTTTCTGTATTAAGGAAATCTTGAAAGGTGCCTTTTCCTAGTACCGCGCGCAGACCATTTACGTTCCAAGAAAATATCCTAAGCATAACGCCCTCGCTCAAAGTCACGTTTTTTGATAGTCTCGCGCTTGTCGTATTTCTTTTTGCCTTTGCCGAGAGCAATCACTAGTTTGATATATCGTCCACCGGCTAATAATTTCACCGGCACGATTGTAGAGCCAGCGACCTTTTCTTTCTCTAACGCGGCAATTTGTTTGCGCGTTGCGAGCAAACGGATGTTGCGCGCTGTTTCTGCACCTAGTGTCAGGTTGTTTAGCCATAATTCTCCATTGCGGATAGTGACGAAAGAGCCTTTGAGTTGCACGTGATGGTCACGAATAGAACGCACCTCCGGCCCAGAAAGTTCCATCCCACAAGAAAGTTCATCCCCGAGATGGTAATCATATCTCGCCCGGCGATTCACCGTCACAGAATCTGGAACTTTTTTCTTTTTCATAGGATAATTATAGCACATCAGCGAGAAAGTTTTTGCCGTTACTGGAGTAAACAACGCACTGAATAACCATTGTAGCGACCAAAATAATTCTGAGTCTGTACACCGGACGAATTGCCGTTAAGGAGGTACATTGTTTCGTTGCTGCACCTTGAAGAGGACCAGAAAAAGCCGTTGTTGTTCTGATATCCCGTCGAACCATTATAGAAGAAGCCAGAGAGAGGAAACGAGAGAGCTGTCCTGAAATTAGCTGCATTGCTAGAATACGCAATATATAGAGAATTGTATTCTCCTCCACCATCCCCAGATGCGGTAGGCATTCTCCAGCCAGACGGACAGATATCTTCAGTGGTGTCGCCGGAAGAAGTACCGGCACTAGTACCATTGCCATAGCAGTATGAGCCTGCACTTGCAGCGCAATAGTTATAATAGACGCCCGTCTTGCCCGAACCTGCACCAGTAGGCGAATATTTAACATTTACATAGCTTGCATTGATGCGTGGATTTGAGTAGCTATTTCCTAGTGTTAAGTTCTCTATGCCGCTCATGGCATATTGATCGCTCGCGGTCCCACCGCCATTGATAAGGTAGTCTAAAGTTTGGTCAGAAGCATTAGTATTACCCTGAAGTTTGGTCAAACTAACATTGGCTAGATCCAAGCGTAGATTGTCTAGCATCCAGCATTTTTCATCAGCAAGTTTTCCTATACGATATCGTTCGTTGTCTCTAGAATCCACCAGCGTAATGATATCATCTACCTCCATTTCATCGCAAGCAGACCAGTTTTGTATAAAGCCTATTCCTCCGCCACCACTGCCACTCCACATCGCATAAAGCTGTAGATTATTCGTGCCAGTCTGGTCTAATGCGTAAGTAGAACCTGCTGCATAAGTAGTGCCAGTACAAGATTCGTTATCTGCTACTTGGACAGTACACCAACCACCAAAGGTATAACCATCCCTCACTGGAGTATTACTAGAGATGGTAACACTACTAGTCATAGAAGTAGTATCTACATCTACCGGCATATTACCAATTACGCTATCATTGTAGATTATAGTGTATGGTATAGCATTTGCTACTAATAGTACTTCAAACGTATTAGAATAAGACCCAAATGGAATAGTTTGGTCTATCCTAGCACCAATGGCCATAGTATAAGTATTGGCAGTAGATGGATTAGCTGCGCTTGTCTGGTCTAATATATCACCAGTCAGTGTTGGTGCTGGGAGGAATGAGGTGTTAGAAGTACAACTATTCGCAGTAGTACAAATCTTACTTGGAAGATAGCCATACTTGTTATTATAGTTAGTAGCACTAATGGATGAGAATTGTTCTTCGGTGAGTGAAGATGTAATGGATGGCATGGTATCACTACCGTTCTTTAATGCTGGAGAAGTAGTAGATGCAGAAGTGTCTGTAGATTTAATGCTTAGTGTGTATCCTGTATAATGATCAGTGGTAACAGAAATGGTATTATTAGCAGACTTCTTGAACGTACCATTGGCATTAGCAGAGCCAATGTCTACGGAAATAATATCAGAAGACATGGTTAAATCTAGTTTACTTTCAGCAGCAGAAACGGGAACATTAGAACTAAGCATAACTGCAGGAACAACAACAACAAAACCAACAATAGCAGCCGGCAGGACCCGTCCAAAGAAACGTCTTTGTGTCTCCTGTTCGCCATTGCCATTTGGTAAGCGTAATGCAATGGCGAGCAGGTGGAAGAAAAACCTAGACGCAAAGAAAGAGCGTTTTTTATGATTTAGTTTATTAGTTTTTTGTATGACCTGCATGACTTACCTCACTTTAATAATTCCATTCCTGAGGTGTCGCAATAATAAAAACGGCACCACGAGGGTGCGATAATCAGACGAATTCACAAAGGCATAGCCTCATTGAACGCGTTGACATCCCTCATGATGCCATTTTTACGTTCAATGCAGCTATATCCTAAAAATATGCCTTATTTGTAAATTTGTCTAATTATCGCAATTACCATTATATCACGTTTTCTTATAACACAACAGTTTTTCGTATTGAAGTCTTTGCAGCTGACTATAAGCCCTTTATAATATATTAAATTATAGTAAATAGTAAAATGTGCTATAATATAAACATAAGAAAAGCGCCTCTAGGAAGCACTTTTCTATAGGTTGGGAGATTAGGCGTTCAGCCTAATCTTTTTTCTTTGGTGCGGATTTCCGCCTAGAAATTATGATACTTACGAGACCAATCTGTAAGGTCATTTAATCATCCTTTCTGGCAACCTAGTCACCTAGAACAACCGTTTAATGGTTACCTCACACCGCGCAAACATTACTATTTGTGCTGCAGAACCACTAAACTCCAAAGCCAACCCGCACACATTATAGGCATAGCGTAAAATAAAAATCAACCCCCTACCCCAACTTTTTACAAAGAGACATTATGCTTGCGGTAAAAGCGTATCGTGTTTCACGCCCGTGGCGTATGGCCGGCATACCGCAGCAACCGCGTCGGCGGCTGGTCCCTCCGCTGCGTGGCGTGATTAGATCGGTGAATTATATGCCTAGTGCCTTAATTCACCTTTACACACTCTTCGCCGAGCAACTCTTTTAGATTCTTTATCAGTTCGTCTGTCACTTCTACCTTAAATGGCATCCGGAGCGGGCGCTTCGTTTCGCCATCCTTCAGCACCATTACGACTTCCTGAAAACCCAGATTGATATCCGCGAGGCGTCTAATCGCTGCAAGCGTTTCTGTGTCATCTGGATTATTGATTAGGAGATACAACCTTTCTTTGCGTGGGTCTTTCGGTGGCTCTGCCAATACGCGCGGCGTGTCAATAGTTTGCGGAACTTTGCTAGGCGCTCCCTTCGCACCGCTACCCCTGTAGACTCGCTCTGCAGACGTTCTGGAAGAGCGACGGTATGACTTCTCTGGCGCTTTGGCTGGCATCGCGAGTTTTGTCCCCGTTGGCTGATACGATTCCAGCAATTCGTCAGACACCAACTCAACCACTTCGGCCAGGACTTTTGCTTCGGATGTCAGATTGCCGTCTTTATCCGAGGCATTGATTTTCCCCTGCACTCTTACCACATTGTCTACTTCAAGTTTTGCACCATGTTCAGCGAAAACTGACGGGAATACGATGAACTCAGTCTCAGAAGACTTGTTCTCCATCTTGATGAAGGCCATCTTGTCGCCTTTTTTGGTCAAAATCGTACGTACTGCAGTGATTATCCCGCCGATCGTCACAACTTTGCCGTTATTTTCTGGCGTGATTAGTTCGTATGGGTGAGTTTGCTCATTGAAATAAACGTCGTATTTGTCCAGTGGATGCGCCGAGAGATAAAGACCCATCAAATCTCTCTCCCATAGGAGTTGCTCTTTTTCTGGGAATTGGGTTGGCGCTGGCTTTATTTCTACTTCTGGCACCGCGCCGGCTTCGCCCATCATGCCGAACAAATCTGTCTGGCCCGTCCCCACATCCTTCTGGCATTTTGCGCCATACGCCTGAATTGCCTCTAGATTATATAACAAATCAGACCGCGAATAGCCAAAACTGTCAAACGCACCAGTCTTTATCGCACTTTCCCAAGCCTTTTTGTTGAATTTAGTTGAGTCTACTCGCTTGGCAAAATCACAGATTGACTTAAACGGCCCATTTTTGTCGCGCTCTGGGATTACATATTCTTCAATTAGCGCTTTTCCCATTCCCTTGATACCGGATAAACCGAAACGAATTGTGTTTTCACCACCAACGATACCAAAATCACCGTAAGACTGGTTAATATCTGGTCCGAGCACCTTGATACCCATGCGCTTGCATTCGGCAATTTCAATTGCTAGACGGTCAGTCCAACGCATGTCTGCCGTCATTAGGGCGGCCATAAAAGCGTCTGGATAGTGCGCCTTGAGATAAGCCGTCCAATACGCCACCAGAGCATAGCACGCGGCGTGCGACTTGTTAAAGCAGTAGTTTGCGAAATCTAGAAGTTGTGACCAAAATGTCTCGGCGATTTCTTCGGTAGCACCGCCGATCTTCACTGCGCCCTCAATGAACTGCGGTTTTACCTTCTTCATCATATCAATTTTCTTTTTGCCTACTGCCTTGCGCAAGGTATCTGCCTGTCCGCCAGTAAAGCCACACCATTCCTTAGAAATCTGCATGAACTGCTCTTGGTAAATCATAATACCGTAGGTATTTTTGAGTGAGTTTTCTAGCCCAGGATGAAGATAGGTGATAGGCTCTTCGCCATGTTTGCGCTTAATGAATGAATCAATAAACTGCATCGGCCCAGGACGATAGAGCGCCACCATAGCGATAATATCCTCAAATGAAGAAGCCTTGAGATCTCGCAAATAGCGCTTCATGCCAGCAGATTCCAACTGGAACACGCCAGTGGTCTCTGCGCGTTGTAATAATTCATAAGTTTTTTTATCGTCCAGAGGCAATGAATACATATCTATATCATTGTGATATACCTTGCGAATCATTCTCAGCGCATTATTAATCACTGACAAGTTAGAAAGCCCGAGAAAGTCCATTTTGAGCAGCCCGATTTCCTCCACCTGACCCATCGGGAATTGTGCCGCGATTGGTCCTTTGGCCGAAACTTCTAGCGGCAGGAATTTTACTAAATCATCTGGCGCAATAATCACGCCACAAGCATGCACGCCGTGGTTGCGAATCGTTCCTTCCAGACGTGATGCAAAGTCTATCACTTCTTTTGAAGTTGGATTAGTTTCATACTCGTGTTTCAGGTCTGGTACATCTTTAATTGCATCAGATAACCTTACGTGATGTCCCATCACCGGGTCTGGCACCATTTTTGCCAGCCTGTCTGCATCAGCATACGGCACCTCTAGCACACGCGCCACGTCACGCACCGCGTTTTTTGCCATCATTTTACCAAAAGTCGCAATATTAGACACCCTGCCATAACCGTATTTTCGCGAACAATATTCAATTACTTCGTCACGCCTAGTATCTTGAATATCTGTATCAATATCTGGCATTGAGATACGGTCAGGGTTAAGGAACCGCTCAAAAAGTAGGTCGTACTTCAGTGGGTCCAACTCTGTAATACGCAGCGCATAAGCGAGAATTGAACCAGCCGCTGAGCCACGTCCTGGACCGTAAACAATACGTTGAGACTTTCCCCAGTTAATGAAATCTTGTACGATCAAGAAATAGCCGTTATAACCCATTTTGTCTACTACAGATAGTTCGTAATCAATACGTGGCAAGACTTTGTGAATTTCGTCACGTTCTTTGTCTGCTTCTTCTAGAATCTTACGACATTCCGGTACCGGTATTTTGCTCGCCTCTTCCAAGGTTTTGCCGCCATAACGATAAACTAAACCCTGAAAAACCAAACGATCCAAATATGTCTTTTCGTCTTCTTCGGTCGGGATCGGGAACTTTGGAATTAAGATTCGCCCTAGTTGCAGGTCCACATTGCACCGTTCAGCGATTCGTTTGGTATTGAGCACCGCCTCCGGGCAAGTGTCCTGCCAGTGGCTAATTATTTCCTCTGCCGGAATTACGTGCAAGTCATAATCTTTGAGCGAAAAACGATTCTTGTCAGACAAATTCCCTGCCGTACCAATACACAGCAGTACCTCGTGCGCATCCTGGTCTTCCTTCTTGAGGTAGTGAGCATCACAAGTCACCACCAACGGCAACCCTAATTCTTTGGCATGCGCCATGTGCCAGTCATTGATTTTCTTTTGCTCCGCTGAATGCGTAGTAGATAATGGATGACCGTGGTCCTGCATTTCCAAATAAAACCGGTCTTTGAAGACATTGCGATACCAGTCAATCAACTCCAGCGCACGAGCGTCATCATCTGCTCTAATCGCTTCGCTAATCTCCGAACCCATACAACCAGACAGACAAATGATTCCTTCGTTGTATTTTTCCAAATCATCGTGGTCCGTACGTGGTTTATAGTATTTCCCTTCAATTTCCGCGTCACTCATAATGCGACAGAGATTTTCGTAACCCTTATTGTTCATCGCTATCAAAGTGATATGAAAGCGCTGTTTGTCGTGCATCGGGTCTTTATCCGTGCGTTTGCGTGCTGCGACATAAGCCTCAAGCCCAAGCAGGGGTTTTATTCCCTTGTCATTGCATTCTTTGTAGAGTTCCACCAAGCCACTCATCGTGCCATGGTCCGTTACCGCCACTGCTTCCATGCCTTCTTCTTTTACAAAATTAACAAGTTCTGGAATCTTCGTCAGTCCATCCAACAAAGAATAGTGCGTATGATTATGCAAATGCACGAAATCACTCGGTTTCAGTTTTGGTTCCATAGTAAGATTATAGCACAAAAATACGGCCCCAACGGAGCCGTATTTTCTTTATTTATGCCTTTTTGGTGTCGCTCTTTTTCTCAATTTTTTCAGCGACTTTCTTGGTTTCTTTTTCGGCCTTTTCGGCGGTATCCTTTACCTCTTTGCTAACTTTTTCGGCGGTTTTTTCTACGGTCTTCGCTGCTTCTTTGACAGGTTTTTCTGTCTTTTTGGCGACCTTTTTGACTTCTGTCTCTAATTTGTCTTTATGACAGACACAATTTTCTTCGTCGTCACAGTCGCACTCTTCTTCGCATTCCTTTGTCTTTTTTGAAATAAAATGACCTGCCACCGCTCCCGCAATCGCGCCGAGCATTGCGCCCAAGAAAAACTTGCCTTTACCTGATTTATTCTTTTGTACTTCTTCTGCCATTTTTTGAACTCCCTTCTTTTGCTTTGGCTTTCTGTTCGGTGTACTTATCTACGAATGTTTGCACTACTCCACCCACTGATGTCAACCCTTTAACATTGGATACAACGTCATTTGCGTTGTCTGCAAGGTCTTGACTCCTAATTGCTACTCGCCTGGCCTCATCTGCCACACTGAGCAACTTTACCATTAGTACTATCCCAACAATCAAGAATACAAGCAAAGTCATACTCAGAATTGCTACGATAATCCATTCTGCTACATCCATATTATTTCTCCTTACCCTTATTATAGCACATTAATATTCTGCAACAAATTTCTTTACTTCATCGGCAAAATCTGTGTTCCTCAAAGTATATTCAAGCAGTGCAAAGAAATAGTTTTTCGGGTCGCCAGTTGTAATCCATTTCCCCTCGCTTTTTGCAATTAGGACATCACCAGCCTCGGCCAATTTCGTAATGGCATCCACTGTCCAGAGTTCACCATCTAGTCCAGTGTTTGACGGCACTAGATAGTCAAAAACTTCCGGTGTGAGCAGATAACGTCCGTAACTCGTCAGGTTGCTTGGTGACAAATCTGGGGTCTTTGGTTTTTCCACGATATGGCTGAGAGTGCCGTTTTCTTTTAGTGCAATCATGCCATATTTGCTCCAAACTTCTTCGGGCATTTCTTGAGCGGCAATCACGGCCTTCGCACCAGGATTTGCGTTATAGGTGTCAATCAATACTTTTACGTCACCTTTACCGAGAATTAAATCGTCGCTATAAAGCACTACGAAGGCTTCTTCGTCCTGTACGAACTGTTTGGCTGAAACAATTGGCGAGCCATTGCCATAAGGCAAAGCAGGGTCTTGTTCTATCACAGTAATTTTTGGAAAATTCAAAACTTCCGCCACTGGCTCAAAACGCTCAGACTTCCCTTGTTTGTCCAGAAGTTCCTTTACGTTGTTGGCCGGGTTGTGAAAATAATCGTCGTAAATCTCGCGCGCCTTGGTGTTTGGAGTGGCTACTATGATAATTTCTTCAATTCCAGCATTCGCACATTCTTCTACGCAGAGTTGCATTACAGGCTTTGCGCCAACCGGAATCATGGCCTTCGGGATAGTCTTGGTAATAGGTAAATATCGGCTAGCAAAACCAGCGTCGGTAATAATAGCCTTTTTCACGTTTGTCATTCTATATATCTCCTTGAAACCTTATTATAACACATTGGGCCAGTTTTTAATAAAACCGGCCCACCTAAACTATTTTTTCTGCTTACTTTCTGGATTTTTTGCTCTTTTTGCGAACTGTCTTCTGACGTGCTTCCTTGCGCGCGACTTTGTCTTCAATGTTTTGTGCGCGATTATGCACGCCGTAAATCATACTCGTCACACCTACCACTAGCATATACGCACCGAAGAACCGGATAAAGGTCAGAATATCAAAGTCGCCAGCATTAATGATGACTGCGCCCATCACACATCCGAGTATGCCAGCAAGCACTCTGATGAAACGATCTGTTGGATCAACAGTGGATAAGAATCCATGGAAAATGTCAATTACGCCAGAAATAATAGTGTATGCGGCGATAGTAATCAGGCTCATAATAATATCCCCGCTCGCGAAAAGCAGCAAAATCATGGCTACCGCCACATCAATTACTGCATCGATCACAGAATTAACCCAGCCGCGTCTTTTTGATGCGGCATTGAGCGCGCTAAACGAATCTACGATGCCCATAAATAACAAAAACACACCGATAAGCGTCACCATCATCTGCAAATCGCCCATCATGCCGAACATCGCAATCAAGCCGAATGCGGATGCCAGCACGCCACGTATTATATATACCATCCAATGTTTGTCAATAAATCTTCTATTTATGTGAGCCATAATAATCCTTATTTACTTATGCTTATTATACCACATTAATGCAAAACAGGCTAAACGTGACGAATCTTTTTTCGCACTGTTTCAACCATTTTTGTAATTAAATACTTTCCGTGGTTTAATACCATATCGTGCGCTGGTGTGTATTTTAATTCTTCGCAACCAAAAGAACGTTTGAATTCCGACACTCCATAAAAACGGTGGGTTTTTTCTTCCAGGCCCACGATCCCCCATAGATTATACCGCTTAATTCCGCGCCTTCGTGCTTCACGCATGGCCTCTATGTGTAATAGCGGCGCCGCGGAGTATTTTGTTCCGAGTTCTGACGACACGCCATAGTGATAACTTGCCTCATTGCCATAGAAAATCATAAAGTTCTGCGCCAATATCTCTCCATCCTTGCGTGCGGTATAGATTAATACTTCGCCGCCCTTACGGAATGCCTCATATTGTTTAGTCAAAAACGATGAAGAAAAGGCAACGTATTTTTGTCGTTCTGCATGTTTTGCCTCTAGTTTGCAGAACTCTTTTATGGACTTGTCGTCTGCGTCTGCAGTTACTTCAATGTCGTTTTTCATTGCTTTACGCAATTTCCTACGAAAACCCTGTGATGCGCCGGCCAGAATTTCTTCTTCGCTTTTATTGAGATCCAATATACCAGCGTATTCTACGGACAGATACATAGGCGCCAATATGAGACCATGTTCCTGCATTATTCGCAATGAATTATCAGATAATTCCAGTTGCGGACGCACTCGTACAAAATCGCATTTCAGTGCCTTGCCCTGCTCACGAATGTCGTCAAAAACCACATTAACCATCGGTTTGTCTTTCCAGTTAATAATCGGCCCGCCGGCAATCGCCATATAGGTACCACGTTTGGCGGTCTCTACGACTCCAGCGTATGCGCCTTCAATTTTCTCGTCGCGCAAAAATAATCGTCGCACAACTTTCTTCCCGCGTGACTTATGAAATTCATAAAAGTCCCACGACTGTAAAAAATTTGCTTCCTTGTGTGACGTAACGAAATTATCCCATTTGTCGCGTGACTCCGCCGGAACAACGGATATCTTACTCATAAATGCCTCCTTTTACGCCGGATAGTCTCTACGGTCAAATTCTTCAAATAGCCAAATTGCGAAATCACCATGTCGTGAGCAGGAACATATTCTACGATATCTCCGCCAAAGCCAGTTTTGAATGTCGTCACGCCAGCATAACGGTGATGTGGCTGTCCGGCTGGCGCAATTCCCCAGAGGTTAAATCTTTCGTACCCTTCTTTTTTCAGGTCGCGAATCGCCTGCCAGAGTAGAGCGTAGGCGCCAGGTAATTTACGATTTAGTGGCCGCGAGGCCGCTTCATAGTAATCTGCCTCACGTCCGTTTTTGATAATCAACCCATAAGCAATTGGTTCGCCTTCGTCGGTTTTTGCGACATAGATAGTGATATTTTCATTAAAAGCCTCTCTCTCCGCTAACAAGACCTTCAGAGAAGGTGGCACGAATTTCTGCCTTCGCGCCGTTTCTGCCTGTACCGCATGAAACTCCCTAAAAATCTCTTCTGAGTTGTCTTTTTCTACAACGATTCCTTGTTTTGCCGCGCGGCGTACTTCGTAACGGGTTTGCCTTCGCATTTCGGCCAACAGTTCATCTTCGGATTTTGCCAAGTTGATGATTACTGTGTGTTCCGCCGCTAGATGCATCGGAGATTTCCTCAGTCCCAAGCCGGCTAGTAAGTCCAAATTCTGCCTTGTCGCAAAAAGTTGTGGACGCACTCGCACGAAAACGCATTTTTCGCGTTTTGCTATCTTACAAATCTCATCAAAAGCCGCCTTCACTGCGCCCGAATCGCTCCACTCCAGAAGCGGGCCGCACGGAATTTCTAGGTAGCGTCCGCGTTTGGCATCTCGTACAATCATTTGAGCGTAGCCAGACCTGCCCTTATTCGCGAATTCTTTGACGATCACTTTCTCGCCTAGAATTGTATTCATCTCGCCATATTCTGGCGACTGCAAGAAATTTGCCTCTGGATACTGTTTGAGTACATCCTTCCAATTCATTTTGCTCCTTCCCACACTTTACCCTGTTCGCGTACTATCCGCTCCGCTTTGGCGAGATCAGATTTGCTGTAATAATTCGGAAAATTAATGATTTTTTGCGATATCGCCACGGCCACTGGGCATTCTGCTTCCGGAAAACGCACTTTTTTGTAGTATCTCTCTGGCGAAACCGGTCGTTCATACCAAAAACCATCAAAGAAATATCCAGATTTCTTGAGTAAAGAGAGTACGTCTGCGCGATTATCTAACAAATAAAAAGTCCTGAGCGGCCCGTTATCCTTCTTGTCTAGTTCACGAAACTGCTTTAGGGCTAATTTTGCTTCAAAATTACCAATTTTACGTGTTAGGTCTAGCCGGTTATCGGCAGATTTCTCTACCCAATGCAGCGCAAGCAAAATACGCATAAAAACACCATTCAAACGTACATACGATAGTCCACGGTAAATTTTGCCAAACAGCGGATAGAACCTTGCACGCAAATTATCAGAGGTGCGGGCCTTATTCTGCGGAAGAATTGTACGCGCTCCCTTCACCTTGTAAACTGCATCTCGCAGCACTACTGCACCGCCCGAAATCGTGTCTATGGATTTCTCCTTGCCAAAAGAAAAGACTGCAGCCGCACCTACCGTTCCCGCTTCGCGCCCGTCTGGGTATTTAACTCCCACTGAGTGCGCCAAATCCTCAATTATCAGCATCTTTCGTTCTGTAACAAACTTCTCAATTGCGACAATATCTACCGGATTTCCGAGACTATTTTGGATGATTATGCCTTTTGGATATATGCCAGAATCGTCGCCCGCGCCTTCCGCAGCCTTCTGTATTTCGCTGCCGGCATTTACTGACCTATCGTAGGCTTTCTTCAAGGTCGTAACATCGTAATTCAAATCTTTTGCGGAGATATCAGTATATACCGGGACAATCCCAGCCGCTTCTAATGCTTCTACCACTGCGTAGCAAGTAAAACCGTTCACCATTACCTTGTCACCCGGCTCAAAATACATTCTCAGCGCCAAACTGAGTGCGGAGCGCCCGTTTTTGGTCAAAATCGTCTCACCGTGATATTTTTCGCTCAAGTACGAAGCGAGATTCGCAGCATCTTTTTCGCTACCGTGCGCAAAAAGGTGTCGCCACACATGTTTGCAATTTGCTGCTGCACCTAAAAAGTAGTGTTTCATTTTTGCATCCTCGTCACCAAGGTATATAATGCGCGTGCCAGTTCTTTTGGCGAAGAAATGTATGGCGCGTGAGTCCAATTCGCATAGAACTTCAGTTCTGCGTTTGGCAAAGCTTCGTAAATCTTTGTGGCCTGACGTGGTGGCGTAGTGGTGTCTTTCTTCCCCCAGAGAATAAATGTCTTTGTTGTTACTTTGGTGATATCTAGTGCTTTGTCTGACTCTAGCATATTCGCCAAAGTCTTTTTCATGTTTTCCGGCGCACGTGAATAATCCGTAGAGCCAGTAATACGATGGAAAACCTTATCTACTACTGGTATTTTCTTCAATGGCTTACCAATCTTTGCTAATTTTTCTACGATTTTCTTGCGGAGCGACGGCTCGTAGATTCCTGCTGAATCTAGCAGAATCAGATACTTGAGTTTGTCTGGCTTTTTCGCACACAGGTTAAGTAGAATTCGCCCGCCGTTTGAATGTCCTAGCGCAATTGCTCCATCTGGGATATTGCGATCGGCCCATTTCACATAATCGTCAATTGTGAATTCTTTCTTGCTCGGCTCTGTTAGTCCAGGCACGCGCAGCATCTTTACCCGCAAACCTTCCTTGGCGAGTAGTTCAAGCGTCTCACGCCATGGTTCTACTGTGTAGGTCCAGCCGTGAATGATATATAGATCTGCCTCACCCTTTTTCACGAATCCAACCCCCAACTTTTACGGCGCGCTACCGCAGCCCGCTCGCGTCGGCACAACTTCTTGGCGTCCTTTGGATCGGCAAGCAATTTTTCAATAACCCACTCCAGATACTGACTTCCCTTAAAAATCAAAGTTTCTTTGCCGGTGATTCTCTTTTCAAGATAGGCCAAGGCCTTTTTCGGGTCAGTCGTTGCCACAGCAGAAACCCCGAGTTCTTTTAATTTTGGCGCGGTATATTTCTTGGTGCGTCTCCCGACCAGTACTACTTTTTCTGGTCTAACCTTTGCGATTAACTCTGCTAGTTTTTCGTGCTCATGATGCTCAATTGATCCCTGGTCCACAATGTCGCCAATTATCAGCCACTTATGGTCCGCGTGCATTCGCTCGGCCATATCTAGTATTGACGCGACGGAGATCATGTGCGCGTTATAACTGCTGTCAATAATATCTATTCCCTTCTTGCCCTTAAAATGCGAACTCCTACCTGGCGCAATCTTGAGGTCCGAGAAATCTGGATTGAACTTGAGTTTCAGATATTTCATCAAATCTTGCAAAACAAACAAATTAAAAGCGACATCTTTTGGCTCTGGGTGATCAAAATGAAAAGTCGTATCACCATAAGTAAAATCTGTTGAATCTGGATAAACGACATATTTTCGCATCAAAGATTTCTTGATCGGGATTACCTTCGCTTTGATATTGGCGGTGGCCTCATTCATTAGTTTTGAACTGGCATCAATGTAAACGCGCTTGGTGGTATTTGCCGGCAAAGTCGCAAATTCCGCCGTTATCGCCGTACTGAGGTCTTTGAATTTACCTTCCTTGACCTCGTTTTCAAACTGCACCGCATGGGAAAGCCCGATAGACACCCAAATCGTCACCTCTGGTTTTAGCCAAGTAGCGAGAAATTCTGTTTCGTGCGGGCGTTCGCCGTCAATTTCTACCACATAGAATGGCTGTCTGCGCCAGCGAAAAAGCACGCACCAAGGTGCCGCAAAGAAAAGCCACGCCCAGCGTAACTTAGAACCGCGAATCCCTTTAAGTCCTAGAATATCAAAAGAAATCCCAAAAGCCGAATTGGCATCATGCGAATAGTGGGCTTTCTTCCCTATCTCGTGCTCCAACAAGTTCAGCATAGTAGTTTTACCGGCCGAACCAGTCACTGCAATTACTCTAGGGTGCCACCTCTGAAAAACAATATTCGCAAAAAAACGGAAGTATTTCGCCGCAACAAAGTAAAAACGCTTCTTAAACTGAGCTACTGTCATACAGTTATTATAACACAGGCAGCGTAAAAATGAACAAAACCGCTTCGCCACCCCAGTAAAAAAGAGCCCGCCAATGGCGGGCAAGGGGGTGACTAGAATAATCTTCCGATAAGCCATTTGAAGGCCTCGGCAGTATGCTCATTGAGCGTTTCTACCGCCAGAGATAGCCTGTAATATGGACTAATGTATTTGGTGTTACCAATGATAGATATATTAACGCCAAATTTGG
>JAFWKY010000015.1 GCA_017514105.1 Candidatus Saccharimonadota bacterium | reverse complement strand
TACGTCCCTAACTCATACCTTGACGATTCCGAATTTGATTGGCAGCGCCTTTTCGGAGTCAAAGGTTAATTCTCAAGCCTCTCGTTTTTCGGAGAGGCTTTTTTTACGGAGCGTATGGTCATCCGGCTTAATCTATCCGAATATGTTATAATAGATTGTAGGAAGCCGCGACTCATTTGAGTTCGTGACCTGTCACTTAGTATCTAAGAAATCAATTGCGGTTCTTAGGGTTAAGTGTTCATGTCCTTATTATTTATTGTCGGGGAGTCAGTGATAATCATGATAAGGATGGGGTCACGAGTTCAAATCTCGTTCGCGGCTCCATAATCGGATTACTAAGGAACTACCTAGATGAAAACTAGGTAGTTTTTTAATAAATTAAAATATAATTCCTATTCTTCTATACCTGGTTCGATATCTTGGGCTTCTTGAGCCGGCTCTATCTCGCTCGCATCGCTAGGGTCAAGTCCATAAGCGCGGTCAATGACTTCTGCGGTAGTTGTGTGATCTTCAGCGACGGTGATTTTGTAAATAACTCTTTCGGAAATATAACCATCTGCTACGCTAGCGTAGTCATAGGTTATTTTGGTTTCGCCTGGGTTGATACCTTTGAATTTGTAAATTAGTTGATATGGAGCGCCAACCAGCCCAGATTCTTCGGCGGTTGATTTTTCTTCTACTAATTCTACAACGTTGTTATCTTCGGTTTTGTATGACCAAAAATATGGTGTTCCAGCAATGGCGTTCATGGTGATGGTGGCAATATCCTTTGGTTCTGCAGAGTTGTTTTGGTTGACTTTTGAGATGATGATGGCTGTGGCGGCTGCGCCAATGGCTACTACGCCTGCAATGATAATTCCGACGATAACTTTCTTTTTCATTTTCCTCCTAATTTATAAACTTATTATATCATAGACGTTTCATTTTTTTGGCTGATGTATAATATATGTATGGGGAAGGTATATATTGCGATAGACTTGAAATCTTTTTATGCATCGGTGGAATGCGTGGAGAGAGGGCTGGATCCGTTAAGGGCGCGCCTGGTGGTGGCGGATTTTTCGCGTACAGAAAAAACGATTTGTCTTGCGGTTTCGCCAGCGCTGAAGGCTTTTGGGTTGTCTGGGCGTGAGCGATTATACGAAGTCTTGCGTGTGGCGCGGGCGAATAAGGTAGATTTTGTGGCTGCGCCGCCGCGGATGCGAAAATACATGGAGGTTAGCCGCAAGATTTTTGGAATATATGCTTCGTTTGTATCACCGAATGATATCCATGTCTATTCTATTGACGAGGTATTTATTGATGCGACTGATTATGTAAAATTATATAATGTTACTGCGCATGAATTGGCGGAACGAATGATTCATAAGGTGCTGGATGAAACCGGCATTACCGCGACGGCTGGTATAGGTACGAATATGTATCTCGCTAAAGTGGCGATGGATATCGTAGCAAAACATATTCCAGCGGATAAGCACGGGGTGCGAATTGCTGAACTTGACGAAATTTCATATCGCCAGAAACTCTGGGAGCATACGCCAATTACGGATTTTTGGCGAGTAGGGCGTGGCTATGCGCGAAGATTAAAAAACTTGGGTATATATACGATGGGAGATTTGGCGAATTATTCTCTGACCGGGTATGAAAAACTTTATAAAGTTTTTGGTGTTAATGCAGAACTTTTGATCGATCATGCGTGGGGATGGGAGCCGGTCACGATGCCAGATATTAAAAATTATTCATCCGATAATCACAGTGTGAGTTCTGGACAAGTTCTGTCGCGACCGTATGATTACGATGAGGCGCGATTGGTGACGTGGGAAATGGCCGATGCGTTGGCGCTAGATTTGTTTGCCAAGAACATCGTGACTGACAAAATCGTTTTGACGATAAATTACGATAAAGACGTTACTAATTATGATGGGCCAATGCAAGTGGATTTTTATGGTAGAACAGTGCCGAAGTGTGCACATGGAACAATAAATCTTGATGGCTATACTAATTTGTCCAAGATTTTTGCTGGAAAAGCGCTGGAATTGTATGATGAAATCGTCAATCCTGATTTAAGGGTTCGTGCAATATATGTAGTGGCGGCGGAGGTTAAAAATGATGATGGCAATGACAAATTAAGACAACTTGATTTTTTCACCAATTATGCGAAACAAAACGAAGAACGCAGAAAAGAAAAACGTTTGCAACGCGCAACGCTGGAAATCAAGAAGAAATATGGCAAGAATTCGCTCTTAAAGGCAGCGAATTATGAAGAGTCTGCGACTATGCGGATGCGAAACAGCCAAGTGGGAGGGCATAAAGCATGAAGTATGATGAAATTATAAATCTGCCGCATTTTCATGCGCCAGGTCGCGCATATATGTCTAATCACGATAGAGCGGCACAGTTTGCGCCGTACAAATCGTTGGTTGGGTATGAACAATTAATAGAAGAAAAATCAGAAGACATTCTGGCTGGTGGGAATGAAGTGATTGATTATTCAGATTCGCAGGAAGAGTTTCCGGAAGATTTTGTGTGATTTTAAAAAATACCCAGACGCGCTGGGTATTTTTGAAGTCGGTCTTGTTAGGCTTTGAGATTTTTCTTATTGTATTTGGAAGAATCAAAGCCAAGAATCATCCAGAAGATTGGCTGGAGGAAGATTAGGCCGAGCGTAAAGCCGATGCCATGGCCGAAGACTTTGCTGAGACGGTGCGAGAAAAGAATAGTAAGTGTTACGCCGTAGAGGATACACAAAACCATCATTACGATAACCATTGGGTTCTGGGCAAAGTTGTAGGTAGAAACGTAAGCCTGAACTTGTTGTTGGGTGCCAGTCATAATTAGATAAGTGTCTAGTCTGCACATTGAGAAGACGATAGGAGTTAGGATATTAAGCGCGAGCATAAACCAGAACCAAGTTTTGAGACCGACAATTTTGAGAATGATGTAAGTATTATAAAATGGAATAAGAATCTTCCAGCCTGGCTCTCCGGCTTTCTTAAGAATGCGCCAGCCGGCAATGATCGTCAAAATACAAACCACGAGAGCAATGATAGTCATCGAGCCGAGTATTCCGCCTACAATGAACCCACCGGCGGCAGCATCGTCTGGATTTGTCGCGATTAATGTTGTTGTTGTTTCCATTAAAATCCTTTCGTTTACTTATACTTATTTTACACTATTTTAAGGTTTTGTTCAACATGTTAGATTTCCTTAAAAACTTTTGTTTTCATTTATGTATATTTTTGGTATACTTTGAATAAGAAAGGAGTTATTATGTTTAACTTAAAGGGGCGTGTAGCGGTAGTGACTGGTGCATCGTCTGGGCTTGGGCAACAGATGGCCTTGGCGTTTGCAAGACAAGGTGCAAAGTTGGCGATTTTGGCGCGACGCGTGGAGCGTTTGGAAGAGTTCAAGCCGGAGCTAATGAAGGCTGGTGCGGAAGATGTCCTTGCCATTAAATGCGACGTGACATCAACGGATGAAATCAACGCCGCCGCGCAAATGGTAGAAGAAAAATTCGGGCGTGTCGATATTCTCTTGAATTGCGCAGGTTCTTCAAAGGATAAAGGCGTGTTAGAAATGTCTGATGAGGAGTGGGACTTTACGATCGCAACAGATGAAACCTCGGTCTTTAAGATGACGCGGGCTTTTGCGAATATTATGGCAAAGAATAATTATGGTCGCATAATTAATGTTGCGTCAATGTATGGTTTGGTGGGGAATACTGAGATCCATACGATAGCGTACCATACATCAAAAGGTGCGGTGGTCAACTTCACACGAGCAGTAGCGGCAGAACTTGCGACAAAAGGTATCACCTGTAATGCGATTTGTCCTGGGTATTTCGAGACGGAGTTAACAAAGCCGGTGCTTGACACTCCATCATTTCAAGAATTTGCCAAGACTCACGTACCGATGCAAAGATATGGAAGGCCGGGTGAACTAGATGCGGCGGCGGTGTTCTTGGCTTCAGATGAAGCGTCTTATGTGACGGGTTTAATTATGCCAGTAGATGGCGGATATACAGCAATTTAAGGAGGTTATTATGAAAACTAAGTATGATGGAACTAAAACTTACGAGAATTTGAAGAAAGCATTCGCTGGGGAAAGCGAAGCGCGTAATAAATACGATTTCTTTGCGTCAAAAGCGAAGAAGGACGGTTACGAACAAATCGCAGCAATTCTTGCGGAAACTGCTGCAAATGAGAAAGAACACGCGAAATTGTGGTACAAAGAACTTCACGGCGGTGCCGTAGAAGACACAGAAATTAATCTCGAAGCGGCTGCGGACGGCGAGAACTATGAGTGGACGGATATGTATGCAGAGTTCGCTAGGGTTGCGCGCGAAGAAGGATTTGAAGAACTAGCGGCAAAGTTTGACGGTGTGGCGGCAATTGAAAAGACGCATGAGGAACGCTACCGCAAATTATTAAAGAACGTGCGCGACAAAAAGGTATTCTCGAGAGATGGTGATGCAATTTGGGTATGTCGCAACTGCGGACATGTAGTGATCGGTAAAGAAGCGCCGGAGATTTGTCCGGTCTGCGCACATCCAAGAGCGTATTTTGAAATCAAGGCGGAAAATTATTAAAAAGAGCCGCCCACGAAGTACCGGCGACATTTTTGCAAAGAAAAGAGCCGCCCACGTAGTACCGGCGACATTTTTGCAAAAAAATGGAGCCGACTGTCAGGTTTGAACTGACGACCTACGGTTTACAAAACCGTTGCTCTACCAGCTGAGCTAAGTCGGCATGTGATTATTATAGCACACTTTCTTGCAAATGTGCTATAATTTTTTTATGGATATAGTTTTAATGGTTATTGGGGGAGTTGTAATTATTTTGCTTTTGGTTTTGATTTTTAAGAAACCAGCGCAGGCGGAAAAGTCTGAAGATTTTAAGATGATGCAGGAACGCTTGATTCGGATGGAAGGTCAAGTGAAAGAGATTAATCCAGCGATTGATCGTAATTTTCGTGAGAATCGTAAGGAGATTTCTGAAAATTTGGAACGTATGCAACTAAGTAATGAGAAAAACTTGGAGTTGATGCGTAGTGGTAACGAAAAGAAACTAGAGCAGATGCGAACCAGCAACGAAAAAAGTTTGGAACAAATGCGCGAAACCGTTGACGAAAAGTTGAAAGCATCGGTGGAGAAGCGTTTTAATGAGAGTTTTAAGTCGATCTCTACACAGTTAACACAGGTTTACCAAGGTTTAGGTGAAATGAAATCAATGGCGAATGAGGTTGGAGATTTAAAAAAGGTAATGGAGGGCGTGAAAACGCGTGGCATCTACGGGGAAGTTCAACTCGGCGCTATCATTGAAGACGTGTTGAATAAAACTCAGTATGAAGAAAATATTATCACGAAAGCCGGTTCCAACGATAGGGTAGAGTTTGCAGTGAAAATGCCAGGGAAAGACGAGAACGTCTTTTTGCCAATTGATTCAAAATTCCCAGTAGAGAATTACTCGCGATTAATCGCTGCGTATGATTCTGGCAATAAGGCTGAAATTGCCGCATTCCAAAAGGCTTTGGCCAATGACGTAAAAGAGCAAGCAAAGAAAATTGCAACAAAATATATTGACCCACCGAAAACTACAGATTTTGGTTTGATGTTTGTTCCGACGGAATCTTTGTACGCTGAGATTATTAGGGTGCCTGGTCTGTCGGATGAGATTCGTCAAAAATATAATATCACTATTGCGTCACCTTCTACTTTGCCTGTGATGTTGTCTGGGCTTTTGATGGGCTTTAGAACTGTGGCGATAGAGAAACGTTCGGCGGAAGTCTGGCAAACGTTGGGTGCTGTGAAGACGCAGTTTGGCAAGTTTGGCGACTTGTTGGAAGGCGTCCAGAAAAAACTGCAGGAGTCTGCAAACAAGATTGAATCGGCCAAGACTACTTCTCGCCAGATCGAACGTAAACTTAAGAACGTTGAGGAATTGCCAGAATCGGAATCGGTAAAATTGATAGGTGAAATATAATGAAAAAGAACAAGTTCAATAATGTTATCAATGCCGACTATATCGTCTTATTCGTTTTGAATGCGGCTGGAATGATAATGGAGCTCGTCGCCTCGAGACTCTTGTCGCCATACTTTGGAAACAGTAATTTTGTTTGGACTGCTATTATCGGCATTATTTTGTTGGCGGGTAGTCTTGGTAATATTCTTGGTGGTAAAATATCGGTGAAGAAACATGATAGATTAGTTATCGCATATTTGTTGGTAGTTGCATCTATGTGTCTTTCGGTAATCCCAATGGTAGGGAACGGTGTCTTGGAATCAATAAAAGCTTTGAACTTTGGCACTCAGACTTCTGCGGTGATTGGAAGTGTTGTGCTATTCTTGCTACCGTCGACTATTTTTGGTATTGTGACACCAGTAATAATGAAGGATAGATTAGATGCGATTAAGGAACGTGGTGTCGAATCTGGTAAAATTACCGCAATTATTGCGATTGGTAGTTTGGTTGGTACTTTTGCTGGAGGTTTTTGGCTAATCCCAGCACTTGGAACAAATTTAATCTTTGCACTACTCGGCGTCGTGTCCTTGGTGGTCGCTAACATGCTTTGGTGGAAGATCAGGCGTGAAGCCCCGAAACTTCTATCTATAGTAATGTTTATTGTGGCACTTGTGCTATCGATTACGTCATTTGTGCATATTAACAAGCCCGATGAGACAATTAGTATCGATACAGAGTACGGCAGGATTATCGTAGAAAACGATAATTATAATGGTCAGCCTGTTCGCTTTTATAAGCAGAGTGGGGCGTATTCTTCGGCGACATTTCTTGACCAGAACAAGAAATACGAGCTAGTATTTGATTATCTAAAAAAGTACGACCAGATGTTCAATTATCTGAATGTCAAGAATGTAGCGATGATAGGCGGTGCGGCATATCAGTATCCAAAGTATTTTATTTCGCATTTTGAAGATAAGAACTTGGATGTTATAGAGATTGATCCAGTGTCGACAGAAATCGCGAAGAAATACTTCTTCCTGGATGACCTGATTAATGATTACGGTGATGATAGATTGGGATTATATAACGCTGACGGCCGAGTATTTCTAGACGAGACAGACAAGAAATATGATGTGATTTTGAATGATGCATTTGCCGGAGAAGTGCCGGTAGGAACCTTGGCGACCAAAGAGGCTGCAAAAATAATCAAATCTAGATTGACTGATGGTGGAGTATATATGTCAAATGTCTTGACTTCGCTCGAAGGTGAAAAATCGCGATTCCTACGCTCAGAGGTAAAGACTCTCGCGGAAGTGTTCGATAATGTCTATGTGGTGCCGATTCATAAGAATGTTCCTGAGACGTTGTTCACTAACTGGATGCTGATCGCTACTGATAATGATTATACTCCAGCAGACAAAATTACTATTGAGACTACCGATAAAGATATTGTGCTAACGGATGATTATTGTCCGGTAGATAGTTTGGTAAAAACAAGCTACCACGACTAAAATGTTCGGATACTATCAAACGGAAATAATCTAAATGCGACTGGACCGATGATGCGGCAGAATGGAATCGTGCCGAGACCGTTGCGAGAGTCCCAAGAGTTGGAGCCTTCGCGGTTGTCGCCAGAAACGAATAATTCGCCGTTTGGTACTGTGACGTCAACTTCGCCAGAAGTGTGATTCTTCGGACCATCGGTGTCGGACTTGCGCCATTCTTCGTCATAAATAAAGCCGTCTGGATGCTCGTCGTTATAAACTTTCATGATGCCGTCCTTGACGGTGACACGTTCGCCTGGGAAGGCAATAACGCGTTTGATGATGTATTGATCGTTGACGTTGCTCGGGACGGTACAAGTCATAGGGTTATTGACGCCGGCGGCTTTGTATTCCTCTACTTTTTTCTCGTCCTCGTTTAGAAATACGATAATCTGGCCACGTTCTGGAATATATTCTTCGCCGGTAAAATGCGCCCAGGAAACTGCCGCACGATTTACTACTACGCGGTCGTTATTTTGGAGAGTATTCTCCATACTGCTGCCGACTACGTTGTAAGAACGATATATATAAGTATTCAAAAAAACAGTACAAAGAACAATTACTAAAATAAAAGATGCTAAACTCAAGATGTCTTTGAGCAATGGATGTTTTTGAAAAAATGTTGGTGTCATTATTTTATTATAGCACACTGCGATAATGGATATTCGTTTTTGCTTAAAGATTTTAAGTTTATATTAAACTATTATCTGCTATAATAGGTGTATGGTTGATTACGTATTAGCAAGGAAGTCTAGAAATATCGCGTCGGGCGTAGTTCATGTGCTACTGAACATTTTGCTCGGCTTCGCAGCGGTTTTGTCTACGGTTTTCAGCGGCAGCCCAGTACTTGGTATCCTGCTTGTAGTGGTATCAAAATGGCGTGTTTTTGCGGTGCGAAGTCGTTATCTTTGGATTAATATAAAGTCAAACCTGGTTGATTTTATCGTTGGCCTTAGCATAGTGTTGCTTTCGTATTTTTCGGGTATTTCTTTAATGCCGGTGCACTTTTTGCTGATTGCTATATATGTAATCTGGCTCTTGTTTATAAAACCACTGAACTCAGAAAACGCTACATTGGTCCAGTCTCTAATCGCGGTTTTCTTGGGGATATCGGCTATTTCGTTGATGACTGCGACTTCTGATGCGGTTTGGGCGGTAATTCTTTCGTTCTTGGTGGGTTATGCTGGCAGCCGTCACGTTTTGTCTCAGACTACCAGCAAAAGTTTTACTTTGGCGACTTTGGTTTGTGGGCTGATATTCGCGGAAGTGGCTTGGCTTTGCCATTCTTGGGGAATCTTTTACGATATCAATTTCCCAATTGAAACTGGTATTCGCATCCCGCAGTGTGCGATAATTCTAACAGTTTTTGCTTACGCGTATAATTATGCTCGTCAGGTGATGATACGCTATCAGGAAGATTTTCGTTTTAAGGATATTCTGGGCCCTGTATTGTTTAGTGCGGTGCTGGTGGGTATTATCGTGATATGGTTTAGTAATCCAATTTTTAATATATAAGGAGGAAAATGGAAAAAAAAGAAGGTAAAAATTCCGCTGCTGTTGTGTTGGCAAGTGTTGCATTGGTCTTGGCTGGTACGGGCTGCGTGTTTTCGGTACTGAGTTATCAAAAAAGTTCTACGCCGCTCACGATACTAAACAATGGTACTGACGGCAATGTGGCGGAGTTTGTTGAAGGCTCTATTGCCGAGGTGGTCGACAAGGTATCTGATAGTGTGGTGTCGATTGTGACCACTACGAAGTCAAATAGTTATTATGGTGGACAGAGCGTGGCCGGCTCGGCGGCAGGAACTGGCGTAATCGTGTCTGAGGATGGATATATTCTAACCAATAAACATGTAATTGAGGGCGCATCAAAAATCACTGTAGTGCTTGATGATGGCACTGCATACGAAGATGTAGAAGTGGTGGAAGTTGATCCGCTCAATGACATCGCCTTTCTGAAAATCAAGGATGCCAGTGGGCTTTCTGCAGCGAAACTCGGCGACTCCAAGACTATCTCGGTGGGTCAGCAAGTAATCGCGATTGGCAATGCGCTAGGCGTTTATCAGAACTCTGTCACTTCGGGTGTGATTTCTGGTACCGGGCGTACTTTGACCGCGTCTGACAGTACGGGTTCTTCTTATGAGACTTTGAGCGACATGATTCAGACTGATGCAGCAATTAATTCTGGCAACTCTGGTGGACCATTAGTGAATGCTGCGGGCGAAGTGATTGGCATAAATACTGCGACTTCTTCTACTGCCGAGAATATGGGCTTTGCCATTCCAATTTCTAGCATTAAGGGAATGTTGGCTCAGTTAACTGAAAAGGGTTCTGCGGATAGGGCGTACTTGGGCGTTTATGGTGTTCAGATTACTCCGGCTGCTGCAAAAGAATACAACTTGCCAGTCAGTTCTGGTGCGTATATTTATAGTAGTTCTAATTATTCTGCTATTATTAAGGACAGTCCTGCAGCCAAAGCTGGAATCAAGGATAAAGATATCATTACGGCAGTTAATGGCGTCAAGGTGGGTGCGGCCGGCTCGTTGTCTTCGCTAATCGGCGAATACAAACCTGGTGATACCGTACAGTTGACTGTAATTCGTGACGGTAATGAAATCGCGGTTAATGTAACACTGGGAGCGTATTCAGATTAATCGTTTGCGACTTTGGCCGTCACTTTGTGGCGAAGGGTCAAAATAAAACCGCGCGTCTCGTATAAATCATAGTCTTTGGCAAAGGCTATGATTTTTTTATGTTGGCAGGGGTCGGCTTCCAAAACTAGATACGGGACTATTTGTTTTGCGGCATCGCTAATTAATTCCTTGATGAGTTTTAGACCGTGGTCGTCGGCGTAGAGCGCGATAGCGGGTTCTTTAGCTAGGGCGTTTTTGTCGATCCAGTCCCACTCAGGATCTACGTAGGGGAGATTTGCGACTATTAAATCAGGGGTAAAATTGACATTTTCGAGTAAGTATGATATAATGAAAGTAGGATGTACGCCAAGTGTTTTGGCGTTTTTTTGTGCTACTTTGAGGGCATTTTCTGAAATATCTGAGGCGTAGATTTTTGCTTCGGGCAGTTTTTTAGATAAGGCGATAGCAATACACCCAGAGCCTGTACCGACATCCAGTATTGTAATGTTTTTTGCGATTTGCGGTTTGCTTGGTTTTACGCCAGGGAGATACGATACTCCGACTAGATTAAGAATGGCGTCAACGGCCTGCTCGGTTTCTGGACGAGGAATGAGCACATCTTTTGTAATATTCAAATCGTAGCCGTAAAAATTAATTTTTGAGTTCTCGTTCATGTTTGATTAGTTCGTGTATGATGTCTTCTATGTCACCATCCATGACGGCTGGGATGTTAGAGCGAGAATAATGGATGCGGTGGTCGGTGACGCGATCCTGTGGGAAGTTGTAAGTGCGAATTTTCTCTGAGCGGTCACCTGTGCCGATGAGAGATTTGCGAGCGTCAGATGCTGCCGCCATCTCCTCGGCCTTTTTCTTTTCTAGGAGACGTGAGCGCAAAATGGCCATGGCTTTGACACGATTTTGCTGCTGGGAGCGTTCGTCTTGCATCGCGACCATAATACCAGTCGGGAGGTGAGTGATACGGACGGCAGAGTCGGTAGTATTGACGCCTTGGCCGCCGTGTCCGCCAGAGCGATAAATATCAATGCGAAGATCTTCTGGTTTAATCTCGAGGTCTTGTTCGGAGGCTTCTGGAAGCACAGCAACTGTTGCGGTGGAAGTATGAATGCGGCCTTGCGATTCGGTAACCGGAACACGCTGAACGCGGTGAACCCCGCCTTCAAATTTTAGTTGGCCATAGGCATTGTCGCCGCTGATTTTGAAAATAACTTCTTTCATACCACCGGCTTCGTTTTGGTTTTCGGAAATGAGTTCGTATTTGAGGCCGTGCGACTCGGCGTATTTTATATACATGCGGTATAGTTCGCCGGCGAATAAGGAGGCTTCGTCGCCGCCAGCGCCAGCGCGAATTTCAAAGATGGCAGGCTTGTCGTCTTCTGGGTCGCGGGGAATTAGCAATTCTTCTAATTGGGCTTTTTTGTTTGGAATTTCGGATTTTAATCTTTCGACGTCTTCCTTTGCGATTTCACCGAGCTCTGGGTCGCTAACCAATGCTTCGGCTTCGGCTAAATCCTTTTCGTCTTTTTCTATTTCGGTAGCGAGGTTAATAATTTCGCGTAGTAGATTGGCTCGCTTGGCCTTGGTGGCAAAATCTGGGCTCGAATACGCATCTGGCGTAGCGAGAAACGACTCTATTTCATCAAGCTCTGCTTTAAACTTTTCTAAATCCATGGTATAATTATATCATAGTTTATAACTATGGGGATTTAGCTCAGTTGGCTAGAGCGTACGATTCACATTCGTAAGGTCACAGGTTCAAGCCCTGTAATCCCCACCATTTTTTGTATGATATAATTATCAGTATGAATAAGCCATCAAAATATCAAGATAAGGCTCGTGGGATGATGGTTGGGCTGGCTGTTGGTGATGCGTTGGGTGCTCCGGTTGAGTTTTTGCCGGAGCCGTCTGATGTTTATATTAAAGAGATGGGAGAGAAAATCGAGCATTTCCATCAGAATTATCGCGCACCAAAAGGAGTTTGGACTGATGATACAGAAATGGCACTCTGCATCGCTGATAGTCTCATAGTAAACGGTGGTTATGACTCGTACGATATTATGAGAAGATTTAAGGCTTGGAGCGAAGAAGGCTACAGGACTTATGATGGAAAACCAGCGTGCGACGTTGGTAGACAGACTGCCCGCGCTATAGAAGATTTTGCGCTGCACCCTGTGATTCTGCGTGATTATCCCAAGACTGAGTCTGCTGGCAACGGTGCGATTATGCGACTTGCGCCAGTTATCATCGCGAACACTTTTCCGAACAAGAAGTATCCTACTCTAGGAGATGGTTTTGCAAAGGGCGCTCTCGCACTTCGGCCGGATGACGAAAAGAGTGAGCTTATTGAACTAAAAGACATTGAGCCGACTATAGATATGGCCGTTTTGTCGGCTAGGGAAACGCATAATTCCATTGCTGCGGAGGCAACTACTGCAATGTTTGCGACTATGCTCTATCTGGCACTGCATGGTCTTCCGAAAAATCACATTGTTTCTTACTGTTCGCGTTGGATTATGGAAGATGCGTACGATAGTTTTTATCTTGATAACTTTGATAGTTTGGTCGGACGCGCTTTGGAGAAAAATGGGGATAACCTTCGTAATTTAGGCGGATATGTTGTTGATACTTTTGCTATTTCACTTTGGGGGTTGCTCAATTTTGACAATTTCAAGGATGGCATGATGGCAGTCATACGTCTGGGCGGGGATACCGATACGAATGCGGCTTGCTATGGGCAACTCGCTGGAGCGTATTATGGTTACGAAAATATTCCAGAAGAATGGCGCAATGAAGTATATCTCGCCAATGAGTTGGTAGAAGTCGCCGATAGTTTGCTTGAGATGCCAAAATGTCCAATTTTGAAAGCGCGCTTTGAGGACAGCAAGTATTTTGTGGATGAAATGTAGTATAATAACACTATGCTCAGTTTAGCGAAGGTTAGTTTTGCGGTGGGAAAGAAAAAAATTCTACGGGATATTTCTTTTGATGTTGATGATGGTGAATTTCTTGCGATTACTGGTCCGAACGGGAGTGGAAAATCTACGCTCGCAAAAGTAATAATGGGTATTTTGCCCGCCGATGAGGCGAGTAAGATTTTTTGGGGAAATGAAAACTTATTGCAATATGATTTGACGGAACGTGCGAAGCGTGGGGTGGCGTTTGCTTTTCAGACGCCTGTAAAGATTAAGGGAGTGACGGTGCGACGCTTGCTTGAGGTCGCGTGTGGCAAAAATGACGTTTCGGAATACTTGGAAATGGTGGGATTAAACGCGGATGAATATCTAGAGCGCGAATTAAGTAGCGAACTCTCTGGAGGAGAATTGAAGCGAATAGAAATTGCATCAATCTTGGCGCGTAATGCGGACTTGATGATCTTTGACGAACCGGAAGCGGGAATTGATATTTGGAGTTTTGATAATCTTTTGCAGGTTTTTAGACGATTAAAACGACAAGGTAAGACTATTATTGTTGTAACACACCAAGAACGTTTGATGAAAATTGCTGATAGAATTATGCTAATTGTAGATGGGCGTGTAGAGAAAGTTGGTAAAAGCGAAATAATTTTGCAAGAATTGAAGGGGGAAAATGACTAATATGAGTAGCAAAGCCGTTATAGAGAATGCATCAGATTTGGGCGGCAAAAACGGCAACGCACAAGCATACGACGAGTTCGATTTTGGCGAAATTGAGAAAAAGGCGCTCGCAGCAGTGGCTGGATTATACGAAATACCGGAAGGAGCGTATAATTTTCGCATTAATGGTAAGGCCGTAAAACGCAATTCTACTGCCACGATAGAGGTGCTTTCAAAGAAAAATGGTCGTGGGCTGGAGATTCGTGTTAAACCTGGAACAAAAAATCAGAGCGTGCATATCCCGGTGGTGATCAGTTACAGTGGCCTAGAGGAAGTAGTGGAGAATGATTTTTATATTGGCGAAGGTGCTAATGTGACTCTGATCGCTGGTTGCGGTATTTATAATTGTGGCGGGCAAGATTCAATTCATAACGGAGTGCATAGATTATTTGTAGGAAAAGGCGCAAAAGTACGCTATCTGGAAAAACATTATGGTTTTGGTCAAGGCAGTGGAGCGAAGATTTTGAACCCGACTACTGAGTTTTGGCAAAAAGAGGGTAGCGAAGTGATAATGGAATTGGAACAACTCAAAGGTGTCACTTCTACAAATCGTGTAACTAAGGCCGAGGTGGGCGAGAATGCAAAACTAATAATTCGTGAAAAACTATTAACTCATGGACGACAATTTGCGAATAGTGAGATAGAGGCGATTCTTGTTGGCAAAAATTCATCTGTGGACATTGTGTCGCGTGCTGTGGCGCAAGATTTGTCCGAGCAGAAGTTTAGTTCCAAGATAGTGGGAAAAAATAATTGCCGTGGCCATTCGGAGTGCGATGCGATAATTATGGATCAGGCAAAGGTGGTTGCCATACCTTCTCTTGATGCGGAATCGGTGGAGGCGGAGTTGATTCATGAGGCAGCGATTGGTAAAATCGCTGGCGAGCAAATTGTAAAACTGATGAGTTTGGGACTGACTAGGCAGGAGGCTGAGTCACAAATTGTTAATGGCTTTTTGAGTTGAAAAAGGACGGTAATAATACCGTCCTTGAGGCGCGACGCATTGTCTGCATTGCTCCTTGGTGCTTATTCGTAAGCGTGGCTGTGTTTACTGACGTATTCTTCAAGGCAGAGCCCATTGTCCATAATAGTGTGCGCTATTTCTGGCGATCCAACGAAACGAATCTCGTACGGAGCCGCATCATGGCCAGTTAAATCTTCTTTGCCGGCTGGATAACGGCGGATGAAACCGTAGTCGGGTAAAAGTTTGGTGAGTTCCGCGTTTTCTGGTATTTTGTCGCCTTCACTGAGCCAGTACGGACCTTCGCCGTTAGGCAAATATCCATTAATCGCTATACTGATGTTGAGTCCAGTATGGTGTTCGGAATAACCAGGCTTTACCTGCGGAGTCAGTTTGTAGTTGTCGTATAGCCATTGTTGGTTTTCCTTGGTGCGATAACCACTGATTAGACCGATTTCAATGCCTTGTTTTCTGGCGGCAATTTTTAGTTGATGAAAATATTCTAGAGTTTTGTATTCTAGAAGCTCATCATCGCCTGAGTCGGCCTGGTATGTCCTGGCTAGGTCGTCCTGGAGATTTGCAGCGTATTCACCGTTAAAATCGTAAGGATTTTGGTCGTTGACTATAATTAGATAGTCTCGCGCATAATCTGCGGTGACGTCTGAACCTCTTAAATTTCCTTGACAGCCGCTTGCGAACGAAATGAAAAGAACCATAAAGATATTTAGTATTTTTTTCATATTTTACCCCCTGTACCAATATCTATCTTATAATTATACCACAGTTTAGATAAAAAGTAAAGCGGCGCTTATGCTTTCTGTCAGTGTTGTAATTTTTACGTTTTTTAACGTAAAAGTATTGTAAATCCACATATGGTGGTGTATACTCGTTGTAAGACACTAAATGTAGCGGAGAAATTAGCATTACCATCACTGTCTACAATCAATAGGTCATAGATATAACAAATTGAAACTGGAATACATTGAAGGAGGTATATTTCATGTTCAAAAAAATCAAGAAGCGCGACGGTAAAATCGTGAATTTCAACCCAGAAAAAATCGCTGATGCGATCGCAAAGGCTGGGCTAAAGACAGAGGAGTTTAAGGCTGATAGGGCAAGGGCTCTCGCGGAGAAGGTTGTAAAGAGAGCCGAAGAAACATTGAAGACTCGCACTCCACATGTGGAGCAGATTCAGGATATTGTTGAAGAAGTTTTGCTGGAATCATCGTTTAAGCGCACTGCGCGCGAATATATTCAGTATCGCCAAGAGCGTTCTCGTATTCGTGAAGCGAAATCTGACCTTATGAACATTTACAAGACGATTTCGCATGCGGACGCGTCAGAAGATTCTGATGTAAAACGCTCCAATGCGAACGTTGATGGTAACTCTGCGATGGGTAAGATGCTTCAGTTCGGCGCAGAAGGTTCTAAGGTTTTCGCCAAAACACTGTTACTCCGTCCTGACATCGCGGCGGCGCATGATAATGGCGATATTCACATTCATGACTTGGATTTTTATGCGACTGGTACACTCACTTGTTGTCAGAGTGACCCGTTTGTACTGTTTGAAAATGGCGGATTTAACACTGGACACGGACATCTGCGTACGCCGAACTCGATCAGTTCTTATGGTGCGCTTGCTGCTATTTTGCTTCAGGCGAACCAGAATGAACAACATGGCGGGCAGTCCATTCCGAACTTTGACTACGCGATGGCGCCGGGCGTGAATAAATCGTTCCGTAAGGCACTGAAGCGCAATTTGGAAAAGTACAATAAGTTTGCTGGCAAGAAACTGGATTTGGAGGTGAAAGATTCCTACGAATACGGCGATGACGATAAACTAAAGAAAGCAAAGTGGCCAAAAGAAGTAATTGAGGCTTCGAACGAGGATGTTAATCGCGAAACATTGCAAGCAATGGAAGGCTTTGTACATAATCTAAATACGATGCATTCGCGTGCAGGTGCGCAGGTGCCGTTTACTTCTATTAACTTTGGTACGGATACTTCAGAGGCTGGACGCCTTGTGTCGCGATATTTGTTGGAAGCGACGGAAAATGGTCTTGGCAAAGGCGAAACACCGATTTTCCCAATTTCTATCTTTAAGGTAAAGGAAGGCGTCAACTACAATCCAGAAGACCCGAACTACGATTTGTTCAAGAAGTCTATGGAAGTTTCAGCAAAACGTTTGTTCCCGAATTTCTGCTTCATCGATGCGCCATACAACCTAAAATACTACAAGAAAGGCGATTATCGTACTGAAATTGCAACGATGGGTTGTCGTACGCGCGTGTTCGCGTCAGTGTTTCCAGAGTCGGACGGTATCGTGACTGGGCGTGGTAATCTTTCGTTCACTACGGTAAATCTAGTACGCCTTGGTATCAAACACGGTATCGCACTAGGCGAACGCAAAGAAGCGGACTGGGATGCATTTTACACTGATTTGGATGAAAAAATGGACCTCGTGAAGGATGAACTCTTGGAGCGTTTTGAATTCCAGGCGAATCAACACGTGCGCAACTTCCCATTCTTGATGGGTCAGGGCAACTGGTTTGGTAGCGAGAAACTTGGCTGGAATGATACTTTGCGTGATGTAATTAAACACGGAACATTATCTATTGGTTTTATCGGTCTTGCCGAAACTTTGGTCGCAATGGTAGGCAAACATCACGGCGAAGATGCAGATGCGCGCGAACTCGGTCTAGATATTATTACTCATATGCGCGAAAAGTGCGACGAATACTGCAAGAAATACAAGTTGAACTTCTCTCTACTTGCCACTCCTGCAGAAGGCATTGCTGGTAGATTTACCAAAATTGATCGCAAGGAATACGGTAAGATTAAGGGCGTAACTGATAGGGACTTTTATACTAACTCGTTCCATGTACCAGTATATTATTCGATTTCAGCATTTGAAAAGATTGAAATTGAGGCACCGTATCATAATCTTTGCAATGCCGGACACATTACATACATTGAGTTGGATGGTGATCCGTCGCAAAACTTGCCGGCGTTTGAGGCCGTCATTCGCAAGATGCATGACTGTGGCATTGGCTATGGTTCGGTAAACCATCCGGTAGACCGTGATCCGATTTGTGGATTTTCTGGCATCATCACAGGTGACAGGTGCCCACACTGCGGACGGCTAGAAGGCGATGTAAAGTTTGAAAGGCTTGCATAGTTATGGGTAAGGCAAAGTCTGTTGTGTGGCCGCGTCCGTCCGGCCCGTCGCCACGGGCGGACGGCGCTATCTCTCGCGCTGCCGCGCTCCGAAATACCACAAAACAGACTTCGCTTAGCCCTTACGATAACGAGGCCGTTCAACGTATTCTTTCAGCGCCGCAGCCACCCGCAGGGAAGATTCGTCTGTCGGGACCGTGTGAGCATGACAATATTGTAAATGGTGATGGTCTTAGAGCTGTGGTTTGGACGCAAGGTTGCCCGAATCACTGTCCTGGATGCCAAAATCCAGAAACGTGGGGCTTTGATGCAGGTGTTTTGATGGACATTGATGACGTCTGCAAGAAGTTGGCGACTTTTCCTGGTCAGGCAGGGCTGACATTTTGCGGTGGTGAGCCCATGGTGCAGCCCAAGGCTTGTAAACAAATTGCCGATTACGTGCGCAAAGAACTTGGCTGGAACGTCTGGAGCTTCTCTGGGTTTACTTACGAACAAATTAAAGCAGCGGGCGGAGACGCCTGGGAGTTTTTGAAATCTCTTGATGCATTAATTGACGGGCCATTCATCAGAAGCCAACTGGATCTTGGTCTCAAATATCGTGGCTCCCGCAACCAGCGCTTGCTCCATTTGGAATATGGGACGGGAAAGATTATTTCTGTTGAATAATAACCGTCCAATGGGCAGTTTTATGTTACAATGGTAGTGTAACTTATTTGCGGAGGTCTATGAAGATTTTAGTGTTAGGTGCTGGCGCTTTTGGTACTGCGCTTGGCCAGATTTTGACCGAGAATGGTCACGAGGTAAAGTATTACGACCCGATTTTGGGTGTTTCGCTAGAAGAATGTTTGGATGGAGCGGAGATTTTGGTTCTGGTCGCACCGTCGTTCTGTTTGCCAGATTTATTGCCGAAGTTACCGCGTGATTTGCCGCTGGTTGTGGCAACGAAAGGAATACTTGACACTTCGATGTTTGAAGGTTTTGATGATGTAATGGTGCTTTCTGGCCCTGCTTTTGCGGAAGATTTGAAGGCGCATAAATCAGCCACTTTGACTGCCACAGATGAACGAATTGGGAAGTTGTTTGGTACTGATTACCTGAATTTTGATTTTACTGACGATGTGAAGGGAGTATTGCTCTGTGGCGCGCTAAAGAATGTCTATGCGCTCTTGGCGGGATTAATGAAACTGGAGCGCGATACTCCGGAATACGAAGAAAATTTGGCAATTTTTGCGGAAGAAATGAGGGCGCTTCTTGCGGCAAATGGGGGAGACGCAAACACCGTGAATTTGGCTTGTGGTGTAGGCGATTTGCGGTTGACTTGTGGTTTGCCGTCTCGTAATTATGAATTTGGTTTTGTTTTGGCTGATAATCCACACGAAAAACCAGAAAAAACCGTAGAGGGATTAAGTGCATTGCGAAAAATAGCGGAGGGGGCAATTGTAGTACCTGATACAGCGCTAAGACTGAGAGAATTAATTGAAAGGAGTAAAGAATGGGCCTAAATGCAAAGCAAAAAGAGGCGGTTGAATATCTTGAGGGGCCACTTTTGGTTTTGGCTGGACCTGGCACCGGCAAAACCCAACTGCTTTCTGAAAAAGTGACTTATATTTTGCAGCATACCGACACTAATCCTGAGAATATTCTGTGTCTTACTTTTACCGAAACTGGCGCGATGAATATGCGTGAGCGTCTAAAGTCTATTATCGGTAAAGATGGCTTGAAGGTCAATATCGGGACTTATCACGCTTTTGGGTCTGATATTTTGGCACAGTATAAAAATTACGCCGAAAACTACGATCGCCACTTGGATGCGTCTATTGATGAGGTGACCCAATACAAAATAATAAATAGTTTTCAGGATAAGTTACCTGGGAATGATATTTTGCGTGGCGATAATGTCAAGGATATTATTAGTGTGATTTCTGAAGCAAAATCTGCGGGATTAAACGCAGACGATTTGGAGTTAATTGCCAAACAAAATATAGAAGATTCGGAGGTGCTTTCGCAGGCGATTTCGCCGTTTCTATTAAAAATTGTACCGAGAGTATTCAAGGCTTCGTACGAGAATGCCTATGCGCCGATTTATAGTTTTCTCAGCAATTATGAAAATTTGTCGCCTATCACCAAGAACGTTGAGCGTTCGATTGGTGGGCTGGCGCGTGATTTGAAAACCGCCATCGTAGAGGCCGAGAGTACCGAGAAAATTAAGCCTTTGTCGGACTGGAAAGACAAGTACTTTGAAAAGGATGGTAAAGGCAACTACCGCTTGCGTGACAGGGTGGCAAACAAGAAATTGCTCAGTATTGCCCATTTGATGCGCAGTTATCAAAACTATTTGGCCGACAATGGACTATATGATTTTGACGATATGATAGAAGAGGCGGTGCGAATACTGCGCGAAGATGATGGCTTTCGCATGACATTGCAAGAGCGATATCAGTTCATCATGCTGGATGAGTTTCAGGATACGAATCCTTCGCAGTTTATGATAGTAAAGCAAATTACTGATTACGAGAAGCCATTAATTATGGCGGTAGGAGATGACGACCAGGCAATTTACGAATTTCAAGGCGCATTGGCGACAAATCTGAGTGATTTTCAGAAGCATTATTCTGCGCACGTAATTCCGCTAGTTGAAAATTATCGCAGCACACAGGAGATTTTGGATTTTTCACGCGAGATTATCAACCAGGCGTCAGATAGGTTCGCTGACAAGATGCTGGAGGCCCATAAGCCTAACCCGGCAAAGTCACAAATCGAACGCCGCGAGTTTTTGTCGTCCGACCAAGAGTACGCTTTTGTGGCAAATAAAATCGCCGAACTCGTGAAGTCTGGCGTAAAACAGAATGATATTGCGATTATTTCCTACAAAACTAAGTATTTTATGCCGCTTTTGCCATATCTAAAAGCACATCCAGAAATTAAGATCGCTTATGAAAAGCGTGATAACTTGTTGGAAGATGAAAAAATGCACGAACTCTTTACGATGGCGAGATTCGTACATGAACTAGCAAATCAGATGCGACCGACTGTTTCGGTGCTTGAGGTCCTTTCATATCCGTTCTTTGATTTGCCGATGTTTGATGTCGTAAAGATGGCGAACAAGGCCAGGGCAGACCACAGACCCTTGTTCGAGGCTTTGCTTGATGTAGAAAACGAAAAAATTCATAGAGTGGCACAATTTTTCACAGATTTGATTGCCAAGTCATTCGGCGAGCCGTTGGAAATGGTGTTAGATTATCTAATTGGTACCGCAGAGTTAAATGGCTATCGTTGCCCATTTGTGCAGTATTATACAGATCCAAACAATGCAGATTCCGAAAAGTCTTCAGAGTATAGTGCGTTTACGCTTTATGAGAATTTGGCTTCACTGCGCGGAAAACTCAACAAACATTTTGGCGAGAAAAAGTTACGCCTTGCGGACTTGATTGAACTACTTGATGATTATAATGAGGCCGATATGCCGCTCAATACCACCAGTCCGTATCGTGACGCAGATGAAGCGGTACAGGTGCTTTCGGCACACAAGTCAAAGGGTTTGGAATTTGAATATGTATTTATTATATCTGCTGACCACACGGCTTGGGGCAAAGGAAAAGGCAATAACAACTTGTTGGCATTGCCGAAGAATTTGATGCAGATTCGTCACACTGGTACTACTGATGGTGAAAAATTGCGTATTCTTTATGTGGCTTTGACTAGGGCGAAGAGTCATCTGTACATCACTAATTCATTACACGACTTTAATGGCAAGTCGCCGGAACGACTAGAGTATTTTGATGAAAAAGTGGAGAAGACCGCGGCTGGAGAGGTGGTGGTCTCGCCATTTTTGCCAGATAAATATGTGATTTTGGATTATAATGAGGGCGCGTCTGATTCTTCCGCAAAACAGAGGTCTGCGGACGGGCTGAGGCTCTGGTTGACGCCATATATTAAGGCTTCGCCAGATATGCGAGCATTATATAAAGAGCGCCTGAGAAATTATCGTTTGTCACCAACTTCGCTCACGAGTTTTATTGATGTGGTATATGCTGGTCCGGCTGAGTTCGTTAAACGCCAAATTTTGCATGCAGACAGCGAGCCAGAAGACGAATCGCTCGCAATGGGCAACCTTATTCACAAAACTTTTGAGGCAGTTACAAATACAAAGTTGTCCGATGAGATGGCCGTCGAGTTTTTCTTGAGCGAATTAGAGAAACATGATTTGTCGCCAGAGGTATCTCAGAAGATTCGCGAAAAGGGCCCGGGGGATCTTGCCATTTCGCTCGCAGCATTTGGGGGTGTTTTGCGACAAGGCAAGGCAGAGGTGGACTTCGCCAAGGAAAAACTGTCGGTTGAAGGCGTGCCAGTGACTGGCAAAATTGACCACTTGATAATCGACGAGCAAAACAAAACTATTGAGATTTATGATTATAAGACCGGTGGGTATCACAAGGAAAAGTGGAAGTCGCACGCAACGCTCTACAAATATATGCTACAACTCGGTTTTTATAAATTATTACTCAACAATTCGCCAAATTACGCAAAATACAAAGTCGAGAAGGCGCATATTTTGTTTGTTTCTCCGGATAAAGACGGCGAAGTCTACGATAAACTATACGAATTTAATGATGAGGATGAAAAAGAACTAATACGCTTGATTAAGGTTGTATATAATGAAATTTCTACGCTCAACTTTATGGATGACGAGGAACTAATGAAATCCCCGGATAATTCTTTGGGCATCAAGGACATCAAGGCGTTTATTGAACTCATGCTTGCAAAGAATCCTAATTTCTAGTATAATTTGCTTGTCAATTGGTTTTGGTAATAGCCGTTTGACAAAGCTGTAATGCTAGTAACTTAGAAAGGGGGTGAGGCGATGAAGCGTATTTACTCTATTACTTGGAGTTGTCCGCGCTGCGGAAAGCCGTTTCTGACCGAAACACAGATGCAGATTCATTATCTCTCTTGTGGTAAGTCTTTCTTTCAGGAAGACGCGCTCGCTGCTTGCAGCATTCTGGGACTCGAATAGTCCTTGGTCGTCTCGTTTTAGGCAAGAACCAGATGGGTCTTGCCTTTTTTCTTATCTTGTGATATTATGGTAGATAATTATGGCAAAGAAGAATAATACTAAAAGAAAACTCGTAGGACTCGTGTCCGAAGAATCTGGCGTTCGTGCGTATTACACTAAGAAAAACACCATGAATACTCCTGACAAACTCAGTCTCAAGAAGTATGATCCGGTGCTTCGCAAACATGTAGTTTTCACGGAGACCAAGAAGAATCTCGGACGTAACGAAGTCAAAGAGAAAAAGCGTTAAAAATAATCCCGAATGGGATTATTTTTTTGTGGTATTTAAGCGGTATTCAATGTCGCGCAGGACATTCATATAATACATAAACGACTCATAAGGCGAGGCATAGGCAGAAAAATAGGCGTGAACATCACCATCATTCCAGTATTTGGTGCACATAGAATAAGGGTGGTCCGAGGTGGTCATATAACGCCACTCAGAGATTAGTTTGTCATTTTTGGATGCGAGGACTCTCTCACGAAGTGCATAAATCTCTTTCATGGCAGTTTCCTGCATGGCGTTGGAGAGCCAGGCGGATAAATCACGTTCGGTGTCGGCCCAGGTAACCGTCTGCGGCATAGAAATCTCGTCTACTGGCACGGTGAGATCTGCGGCTTCTGATGTAGTGACGAATTTGTTGTCATATTCAGATAGCCATGAGCTAATAAATTCGTTCATGAAGGCAAATATTCCGGTATCTTCCCATTGATGTTCGCCGAAAGTCTCAAAATCCATGAATAAATTAATAAGTGGGCCGCGCAAACAGTCGTCGTCGATCCATCTTTGGTATTTTGGAACGGTGAGGGGCCATTCTTTCCAACTGCGGTTGGAAAAACGAAAGGCGATATCGTCCGACAAACGGTAGTTCTTAAGTAGTAATTTGATATTTTTTGTGTCGGTTGGGCGATAAACATAATTTGGGCTGCGCCAGCCGAGAACTTTATCCCATCCTTCGGCCAAGATGGCTTTGTAGCCATGTTCGTCTGCCCATTTGGCGAGTTCGTCATTGTAGGCTAATTCTGTGTTACGGAAAGTGACTGGCGTGACGCCAAAAAGTCGTTTAATGGAATCTGCGTGGAGTTTTACTTGGGCGTCAAATTCCTCGCGGTTGTAGAAAAAGGCTAGGGAATGATAATATGTTTCACCAACGATCTCTACTTGGCCAGTCTTTACCATACGAGCGATTTGCTCGATGAGTTCTGGAGCCCATTTTTCGGCTTGCTCTAGCCAAGTGCCAGTGATAGACAATGAAAATCTGAAATCTGGAAGTAACTTGATATTGTGTTCTAATAGGGCCAGCATTGGGCGATAACTTTTTTCGGTGACTTTGCGGAAAATACGTTCGTTGCTCTGGCGACCGTCGTATTTGTCTTTGAAATAATCAGATTTGTTTGAGACATCAAAAATGGAATATTCGCGATAACGAATTGGCTGGTGCATGTGTAAGTATAGACAGATTGCTCGCATCAATTCCTCTTATGCTTTATCGTTTTATTATACACGTTTAGACATTTTTTCGCAACTTTGTCCCATGAAATTTTGTTGTATTCTTTTTTGACGTTGCTAGTTAGAGTATCCTGGAGGGCTGGGCTGTTCGCGATCGCGAGAATCTCGTCAGCGAGTTTTCGTTCGTCCCAAAAATCGTATTTGAGAGCAGACCAGATAACTTCTGAGACGCCTGACTGTTTGGTAAGAATCAGGGCGTCGCCGTGATGGGCGGCTTCTAGTGCGGTTAGTCCAAATGGCTCAGAAATAGAACTCATTACAAAAATATCAGAAATTGTATAAATATCGCGTAGTTTGCGTCCGCGTACGAATCCGGTAAAAATGACGTTTTTGGCGATTCCTAGTCTCGCCGCGAGGGCGATAAGGTCGTTTCGTTCTTCGCCGTCACCGGCAAAAACAAAAAGTACTTTTGGGTTCTTTTGGATAACCATGGCGGCAGCATCCATCAAGAACGAAAGACCTTTTTGGATAGTAAAGCGTCCGACTGTGGAAACGATAGTCCAACCGTCCCGCTTGAGACTGGAAACGTAGTTATAAGCGTCGTTGTTGTATTGGTATTTTTTGGTGTAGTATGATTCATCTAACGAGTTATAAATAACTGTGATTTTGCTGAGCGGGATGTGATATTTTTCGTGGATAATGCGTTTGGTGGCTTCGGATACTGCGATAATTTCGTCTGCCATCATTAGGCCTTCGTATTCAATTTCGTGAATGAGGGGATTACCATTATGCATACCGGCGCGATCGTATTCGGTAGCGTGGACGTGGGCGACAAAAGGGATGCCATAATTCTTTTTGGCAAGAATGGCGGCTTCGTAAGTAAGCCAGTCGTGTGCGTGAACCGCCGCAGGTTTGAAATCCATGAGATACTTATTGACGAATTCGCAATATGAATGTTGGACGTCACGAATGGAAATAAAGTGATCGTCTTCTTTGGTCGGGATGACTTTTTCTTCGAGTTGCAGGGACGCGTAGGAGCCACCGCCGTAACGATAAATCGGATCTAAATGCGTAGCGGAAAGCACATTCATGAAATCGTATTCCTCGTTGTCGGACTCGTAGGGAACCACAAAATCAATATCTACATGTTGTCTGGAAAGCGCATGGGCCATATTCAGACAGGCAACACCCAAGCCTCCACTATTGTGAGGCGGAAGTTCCCAGCCTAACATAAGTATTTTCATCTATTTTATTTTATCACTATTTGTGGTAAAATGGAAGAATAATTAACAAAGGGGTGTAGTACAACGGTTAGTATAGCGGTCTCCAAAACCGTAGATATGGGTTCAATTCCTGTCACCCCTGCCAGAAAAGAATTCAGTTTGAAGAGCAAAACGAAGGTGAATTACGTTTTGTTTTTTGTTATAATGTAAGTGTGACAAATATACATAGAAGATTTTTGGTGACAAGGTGTATATTGAGCGTGATTTTTGTTGGTTTGCTGGCGAGCATCTGTGGTGTACTGGTGTTGAAGTGGATTTATGATGCGAAAGTGTACGAGCCGGAACTCACTGGATGTATTCCTAGCGAATTAATTGAGCGGGAAATAGAATATACTGGCACGATATATCTTACTTTTGATGATGGGCCGGGGGACCATACTAATTGGTTGCTTGATATTCTGAAAATGTATAACGTCTCTGCTACGTTTTTTGTGACGGGTAATGGCGACGATGCGACGATCGCGCGCGAGTATAGGGAAGGTCATGCAATTGGTCTACACACTTTGTCGCATAATTATTCATATATTTATCGTAACGTTGACAACTTCTTTGACGATTTGTATGCGGTACAAGATAGAGTGCGCGCAATAACCGGCGAAACCTCAATGCTAATGAGATTTCCGGGTGGTAGTTCTAATACTGTGAGTCGCCGATACGATGGCGGCAAACATATTATGAGCGCGCTGACATGGGAAGTAGAAAACCGTGGTTTTACTTATTTTGACTGGGATATATTGTCGGGTGACGCAGGTGAAACTACAGACACTGGCGAAATTGTCGCGCGAGTAACAAGTGCACTCCATCCTGGCGAAAATGTAGTTTTGCAACATGACGTGAAAGATTATTCCGTAGCAGCAGTGGAGGAAATTATTAAATTTGGTAAAAATAATGGTTATAAGTTTGAAAAACTAACAAACAAGTCCTTCACTGCGCACCACGGTGTCAATAATTAAACTTGCACCTTACGACAAAAGTGTGATACAATTGAACTATTATGGAAGGTAATAAATCTAATCCGCGAGCGTTGTTGGTATTCGGTGCGCCCTGCAGCGGCAAAACTAGTTTCTCCACTAATTTCGCAAAGAAGTATGATTTGGCTTTTTACGATCTTGATGAGATTAGGGATTCCAACCGTTTGTCGCGAAAAAATCTATTATTAATCGTTGAGTTGGTGGCACGCACTGGCAAGACTCTAATTTTTGAAGGTGGACTGGGTACGGAGAAGGAGCGCACAGAGATTAGGAATATTTTGCGTAGTGCAGGGTATTCGCCTACTTTGATTTGGATACAGACAGACATTAATACTATTCGTACTAGGTTGAAATTGCGTTATCGTTCAGTTTCTAAAGCGCGAGATGTTTATGATACTTCCGTTGAAAATCTTGAGGCGCCGTCTGATCATGAAAAGCCAATTATTCTTTCTGGCAAGCACACCTTTGAGACACAGTGCCGACACGTGCTAAAAGGTTTGGCAGATGCGAATAAATGATGATGAGTTTGGCGAAGTAATTGTTAAAAAGAGTTCTTTAGCCAAAAATATTAAGTTTTCTATTTCTACTTCGGGCAGACTGCAAATGTCTGTGCCGGCCTATACTTCTGCTTTTCTCGCAAAAAGATTCTTGAACTCTAATCGCAAGATGATTAGAGAAAAACTTCCAGTAAAAGACCCTAGCGAACAGCGTGCACGTGATTACCAGAAAAAAGTTTTGATGAAAAAAGCCAAGGAATATTTACCTTATCGTTTGGAATACTATGCGAAGTTGTATGGTTATTCTTTCGATAAGTGTAGGATGAGCCACGCGAACACGCGTTGGGGAAGTTGTTCTTCTAATCGTACAATTTCGCTGAATATCGGGTTGATGAAGGTGCCGGAACCCTTACGCGATTATGTTATTTTGCACGAACTTGCACATCTTAATCACATGGACCATTCAAAAGCATTTTGGGCGGAGGTTGCATCCCATGACAAAAACTACAAGTTACACGAAAAACGATTAAAGATGTTTAACCCTGGCGTTTAGTTTCTTGGTAAAACTTGTTTGTTTTATAATTCTTGTGCTATAATTGTAGAAAAGGAGTGGTGTGGAATTAAAGAAACGTTTTGACGTACGAAAATTCTTAATAATTTCATATGTGCTGATTTTTGTCGTATATATTATATATGGTTTGCAGCCTGCACGAGCCGCTGAGACGATAAAAGGGCACTTGACTATTGGCACGATTGGACTGAGTACTGATGTCGCCGCCGCAGAGACTGATGATGAAGGACTGATAACTCCGGACGATATTCCGGCAATTTATTCCACGAATCCTAACAAGGCATTAATATATGGACATTCTGCTCGTATTTTTGAAAAATTAGATTTGTTAAAAGTCGGCGACGTGATTAATTATAACAACAAGGATTATTATGTAACTCGCATAGTTGTACAGGAGAAAGACGACGTTAGAATGAATGGACTATTGTCGGGTAGGGAACGCGATACTATTATTCTGATGACTTGTGCTGGCGAATTGTATGGAAATGGTGACGCATCGCACAGACTCTTGGTTACAGCAGTAGAAAAATAATTATTTTGTTTGTCTGAGACGGATAGCAAAGCCGCCGCCGGCCGCCATGAAGATATCTAGCGCGTCGGTCTTGCCGACGTGTTTTTTGGTGATGCTGATGCCGAATGGGTTGTCACGATAATGCGCATCTTCGGTATCGCAGTAGATTTCTGCTTCATAGACAGAACTATCGAGAAAGTCCAAGCCGATATGCACACGGCGTTCGTTTTCGTCGGTGACGCCGCCGATATACCAATCTCCGCTATTGCGGTCCTGGCGCGCAACGATATAATATTCGCCAATTTCGCCAGCGAGCGGTATAGTTTTTGCAAAACTAGTTGGTACATCACGAATAAATTTGAAGACATTAGCAAAACGTTCCTCGTAGATGTATGGACGATCAGCCGCCATCGCCATGCCCGAATAAATCGTAACGAAATACGCTAGTTGACGCGCGAGTGTAGTGGAAATGCGTTTGACATTGTTCGTAATATCAAAAATACCATTGGTATAATCCATACCGCCGGACAATAGACGTGTATACGGTAAGAAACAGGCGTGTGATGGGCTGAGTGCGCCGCCTTCGTATTCCTGGCCGCGGGCGCCTTCACGCGTGAGAAGGTTTGGCCAAGTACGTTCCGTACCAGTGCCTTTGATGGGTTCGTGAATGTCCAAACAAATATGTTTTTTGGCGGCAAGTTCAACGGTTTTTTGGTAGTGATTAACACCGACTTGTGAATGATGCCATTCGCGACGCCCATTGATAGTCATTTTGCTACCAGCATAGCCAGTTTTGACATAATGTACACCATTCGCAGCATAATAATTGTAGGCGTCTTCTAGTTGACTTTCGTAATTGTCAATAAAACCAACTGTTTCGTGATGACCGACTATCTCAATATTTTTGGCGGCGGCATAGCGAGCAACTTCTGGCAGGTCAAAATCATTTTCGGCAATGGTGAATTTGTTATTGATACCATTTTCCAGCCAATCGCCTTCCCAGCCCTCATTCCAACCTTCAATGAGCACTCCTTGTACGCCGAGACGAACGGCGGCATCAATATATTCTTTGGCGTGCTTAGTGGTAGCACCGTGGCGTTCTCCTGGTGCCCATGTCCATTCACCGACATACATTGCCCACCAAATGCCGATAAATTTGAGTGTATTCACCCAAGAAAAGTCGCCTTTTGGTGGATCATTTAAGCAGTATATAATATGGTTAGTGGTGAGTTCTATTGCGGAATTTGCGATCATAATTACACGCCAAGGAGTTTGAAAAGGTAGAGAGACATGTGCTTTGGTGCCATCTGACAGTGGCGTGATGTCCGCACAAGCTACATGGTCATTGTTTAGGGTGACATTCATAGAGCCGTAATCATATAATGCGGCTTCGTGCAGTGACAAGTAAAAACCATTCGGTGTTTTGAGTGTGAATGGCGTGTGCGCACTGCCGGAGAGACTATGTAAATTAATCTTCTCATAATTATATTCGTAACGATCTGGCTGATAGGCTGGAATTTTCCAAACCGTGGAGTTGAGGTCTATATTGAACTCTGTCAATTCGTTGGAGATGGTGATGCGTTGAAACTTTGGCTGCGGCGGAATCTCATAACGAAATGCCACGCCATTGTCAAACACACGAAACCTGATGGTAAAAATACGATACGGCGCGTCAGATTCTGCTAGATAAAAACAAGACTCGTTATAGTTGCTAACGATAAACTGGTTTTCTCCCCACGGTAATTCGACGGTCTCTTCGTGACTATGGCTGTTGGTGCGGACGACTTTTAGATTATTGCATAGAGGGTCTTCTCCGCAGATTAGGATCCCGAGTTTGGAACGCGACACAATACGTTTTTCGTCTACAGTAACACTGTAGTATAGTGCGCTATTTTTTAATTCAAAAAGACAATGAATGCGGCCGTTCGGTGACAAAATCTCTTTGCTGAGTTCGTCTTTTTTGAAAAAGTTTGCCCACTTAAACATAAAATAATTATATCACATATGCTATAATATAGTTATGGCGAAACGTAGAGAGGGTAAAGCAACCCAAGCAGTAGTAACGATTTTAGTTTTCGTGGTTGTTGCGCTGGGTGCTTTTTTTGGAATACAATTTTTTACGAAAACTGGAATTTTCCGGATTCCTGGTGTAGTGTATTATGACGAAAGTCTGAACGACAAAGAACTCGCGGAACTTCATAAGATTTTTACTGAGGAAGTAGACCTAGACAAGGATGTGACGATTTCGGCGGCGAATTATTTGGAATATCCGAGTTTGACGAACGGCGAATTCTTGATTTCTGTGCGCGTGCCGGTGGCAGATTTTTATAGTTTGGATACGAACTATGACTTAGAAAATGCCGACGCGATAACTACTGCTGAGAATTTTATTGAAATTGGCGATTTGGATCACACAAAAAAATTATTGTCGCTGAACGGACATTATTATTTGACGGAGTTCGACAAGGGCGCAATATATCGTGTGCTGAAGTTTACTTCAGAAAAGTACGATGAAGAAATAGTACCGTTAATCGGAAATACTTTTGCGAGGACTTTTCCGACCAAAGAAACCACATTGACGTTTGCGCAGACTGGCGTGACGGCTTTGTCGCGCGGCATGAATGCAAAGTTGTATCAGGTCGGCGATGCTAATTATTTTGCCGAGAATATACGCGAATATTTGTCGTCATTTGATTTGACACATACTTCTAATGAGTCATCTTTTACCGATTATGCGTCTGCTAGCAATATTTGCTCTGACAAACGTTTTATTGACACATTGACGGCAATTGGGCTGGATATCGTAGAACTTACAGGGAATCATAACGTAGATTGCGGTGCAGCGGCAGCAAATGAGACGATTGATACTTATGTCGAAAAAGGCATCCGTATGGTGGGTGGTGGCAGGAATGCGACCGAGGCAGCCGTACCGCTCCAAATTGACGAGAAAGAGACTAAGATTACGATGTTAGCGTTCAATGAGTCTACTGGCGGTGCGACTTATGGTGAGCGTCCGGGAGCGAACCAGTACTACGAAGAAGTTGCAGCACAGCAAATTCGCGAAGCAAAGGAACGCGGGGATTTTGTAATCGTAGATATTCAGTACTATGAGTGTAATGCATACGCTTCGGAATATGAAGACCCGATTTGCGATAGAGCAGATTCGGCAGCGGGCGACCAAATAGGTTTCTTCCGCCATTTGATAGATCTCGGTGCGGACATCGTGGTGGGCACCAGCGCACATCAACCGCAAACTTATGAATTGTATGGGAATGGTGCGATATATTATGGCCTAGGAAACCTGTTCTTTGATCAAGTTTGGTGGCCTGGGACGACGAGAAGTTTGATTTTGGAACATTATTTCTATGATGGAAAATTATTACAAACTAGAATCACACCAACAGTTTACGATAATAGTATGCAGACACGTCTGCTTGATGAGGAGACAACAAAATGGTTCCTAGAAAGACTACAAAACGTAAGACCGTAAAGAACAACAAGGCACAAGAGTTATCAGGGCCACAGGCGGACGGTGATATCTCTAGTCCTGCTGCGTTCCGAAATACCTTGATAATTATCGTAATTGTGTTGTTGCTGGTAGCCGTTGGTTTTGGGACATTCTTTGCTTTGCGAGCACTCAATAGTGCGCCTACAGAGCCAGAGGTGCCAGTGGAGCCTGTAGAACCTGTGGAGCCAGTTGAGCCAGAGCCGGAACCAGAACCAGTCCTGCCTGATGCGGTTAATTTCCAGCCGATTATAGACGAATGGGCAGCGTCAGTAGGTGGGAATCGTAGTGTGATTATCTACGATTTGGAACGCAACGAAATGGCCGGCGAATATAATGCAGATGAGGATTATAATACGGCGTCACTTTATAAGCTATTCGTGGTCTATGAAGGCTATCGTAGGTTGCAGTCTGGGGAATGGAATGCTGAAGACCCGGCAGGCGCAACGGGGAACACGATACTTGAGTGCTTGGACTTGGCCGTACGAGAATCTTATTCGCCGTGCGCCGAGACATTATGGAGTTATATTGGCCACGAAGAATTGGATAGAATAATTGCCGAGGATTTTGGCATTACGAATTCTGGCATTTCACATCTCGTGTCAAATCCGCGCGATATCTTGAAGATTATGAAGTTGTTTTATGAGCATCCGCATTTTAGCGACGAGACTTTGGTGGCGCGCATGAAAGATTCTTTCCTCAATCAGCCGGTTACGACCTACAACTGGCGTCAAGGTCTGCCGAGTGGGTTTTCTGAAAAGGTTAATGTGTATAATAAGGTCGGGTGGGATTACAACCCTGATGGTGGATACTGGAATATTTACCATGATGCGGCGATAGTAGAGTTCCCAGAGGAGAACAGGCATTTCGTAGTCGTCGTGATGACGAATCGCGTGCCGTATCAGAGTATTCGTGATTTGGGGGGGATGGTGGAAGAAATCGTGTTATGATAGTATCTGGTCTTAACTTAGATTTTAAAATGTCTACCGCACGACACACCGGACCGGAAACCCGAGGAAGCGAGCTTCCTGAGCCGCTGGGTACAATGCGCCGTAATTGAATTCTAGGTAGTAACCCCATGAAGCACTACGGACAGTACTAGACCATAAGCGGCCATACGTACCGTAAAGGTAGAGCGTAGAGCCATTCAGGAAGCCTGAGCGGACAAAGTACAGTGAATTCGCTCGGAAGTTATTAAAGCCATTCGTAGCCCAACCTACGTTCACCCAGCGATCACTCTCGCTGCTATGGGCGATAGTTGTGCCATTAGTAATTCCGTTCGCTGCCGCAAGTTTATTGAATTCAGTAACCGTGGTAAGACCTGAGTTCTTCGTGAGGCCATTCGGTAGCCTCCAGCCCGCCGGGCAGATAGAATTCGGCATTACAGTAAGGTCTGTTGTGTCGCCGGAGGTATTGTTTGACGCTACAGTCGCCGAGAAATTGTAGTAGTTACCTACGTGGTAGTGCTCGCACTCAGTTTCAGAATGTGCAGCAGTACATGCAGAAAGCGAAGACAGGATAGTATCAGCATTGTTATTGCCAGAAGTATACACGTAATAGTCATCACCTTCGCTCTGATAAGGTACATTATTATCATTTGTCCAGCCTGTAATCGTGTTGTCGCCAGCATTATGCGAACTGAGCCTTGCTGGATTGGTCAAGGTACTATTCGGCGCCCAAGTTGCATTTGCGTCAAACGTCGCCGGTGACCAGCCTAGGTCTGTATCTGCATGAGTATAAGTTTTGGTTGTATCTATGACGAAGTCTAGGTTCTGTGTCATCCAAATTTGTGATTCCACACAGGTAGTACCTACATACTGCGTGCAGAGACGAGAGAAATGATATTTCTTGTTGTCGCGTTGATCTAATAGAGTATAATCTTCGCCAATTGGCATAGATTTTATTAAAGCATATCTCTCCGAGTCACTTAGTTTTGCGATATCCTGCATATATTCTAGGCCACCCATTGGGTCTGCTGTCCACATAGCATAGAGCGTAAGGTTGTTTGGCGTAGTACTACTTAGTGTAATCTGCTGACCAGCAGAATAAGTCGTACCGCTACAAGAGCCTGTGCCATTATTGCCCACTGCCGTAGTACACCAACCATTGAAAGTATAGCCTTGTCTGGTTGGAACTTTGTCAGATAGATTAATGTTACTTGTAGCAGATGTAGTATCTACATCTACCGGCATATTACCAATTACACTATCATTGTAGATTATTGTATATGGTATAGCATTTGCTACTAGTAATACTTCAAATGTATTAGAATAAGATCCAAATGGAATAGTCTGGTCTATCCTAGCGCCAATGGCCATAGTATAAGTATTGGCGGTAGGGTTAGCAGAACTGGTCTTGTCTAGTATATCACCAGTTAGTGTTGGCGCTGGGAGGAATGAGGTGTTAGAAGTACAACCATTGGTATTAGTACATATCCTACTTGGTAGATAACCATACTTATTATTGTAGTTAGTAGCACTAATGGATGAGAATTGTTCTTCAGTGAGTGATGATGTAATAGATGGCATAGTATCACTACCATTCTTCAGTGCTGGAGAAATAGTAGATGCAGAAGTGTCTGTAGATTTAATACTAAGTGTATACCCTGTATAATGATCAGTAGTAACAGAAATGGTATTATTAGCTGACTTCTTGAACGTACCGTTAGCATTAGCAGAGCCAATGTCTACAGAAATAGTGTCTGAGGCGAGGTCTAGGTTGAGAGTAGATGAGGCAGCAAATACTGGAACGGAACCGAACAGACCAAAAGAAAGCACTGCAAACGGCAGAAAGGCTAACATGTCGCGGAGGGGGAGGACGGCAGCCGGCAGGACCCGTCCACTTTGTGTCTCCTGTTCGCCATTGCTATTTGGTAAGCGTAATGCAATGGCGAACAGGTGTAGAAAAAACCCAGACGCAAAGGAAGAGCGCTTTTTATGATTTAGTTTATTAGTTCTTTGTATGACCTGCATGACTTACCTCACTTATTTATTATTTCTCATGGGTCATATACAGAAATGGCACCACGAGGGTGCTATACATTAATTACCAGTCGGGATTTTGTCTCCGAAAGACAACTAACGGCCTCGTGATGCCATTACTATTGTCTTTCGTATACAAAATATACTCCGACTGTTTAATTGTAATGTAATTAACGTATAGCACTTATTATTATACACGAGTTTTTTGTTGTGTGCAAGAAAAATATACATAAAAATCAAAAAATCTCGCCACAATGACGAGATTTTTCAATAATTAGCGACGCATTTGGCCGCCGCCAGCATTGTTGTAATTAGCATTACTGTTGCCGATAGTAGTAGTTACGCTATCAACCGTGAATGACTGATACTCGCTGCCGTCAATATATATAGTATATGTTCCGCCAAGCACAAATGCTTCTGTACCGGCCGCCATGTGGTTGAACGCCTTGGCGGAAGTGTGTTCTAGGACAACTTCGCCCGTAGTATCTTTAATAGTGATAGTGGTGCCGGCTTTTTGCGACGTAGAGAAATAGACACTGATGTTATTAATAGCAGATGTGGAGCCTAGGGTTTCGGCCATACCAGATGAGCCGACCGTTATGACTTTGCCGCCATTCATCGTGATGCCTGCTCCAGCATCAAGTGCACCGTTGCCGTTGTTGACTGGTCCATCTACTACAACTGTGCCGCCGTTGAAATATATGTAACCATTACTATCTATACCGTCACCGGCTGCGTTGACATAAAGATTGCCACCGTTGACGATAATTTCGCAATTGGTGTCTGCGACCATCGTGTTGGCCTGAGTAGTTGTAGTATTGTCAGAACTGCTGCCGGCGTTGATACCGTCATCATTGGCCACAACGGAAACGTCACCACCGTTGATAATAATCTTTGGCGCCTCCAAGCCTTCGTAACTTTTGGTAATGTTGATTTTGCCATCCTGAATCATCAAGATAGTTTCGGCGTGGATTGCATCGTCACCAGCTGCAATTGTGAGATTACCGTTTTCAATCAAAACAAAACCTTTGCCTGCAGTGGAATAATTGGTGGACTTGATCGCGTCTTCTTTGGCGGTGACATTAAAGATGCCGTCTACGATATAAACTGAATCTTTGCCGCGAATTGCATCATCTGCAGCGGATATGTTGTATGTACCGTTTATAAATTTTAAATCATCCTTACCGATAATGCCATCCTGATAGTTGGCGGCGAGATTTAGGCTGCCTTCGCCTTGAAAAGTGAGGTCGGCTTTGGAGTAAATGGTGCCAGTTACATCTTCGTCGTAATCGGCAGAGTATGATGAGGCGTCACTGAGGTTATTTTCTCCGACTAGTTCTATCACCAAATCATCGCCAGACAAGCAGGCAATGGCTGGACCGGATGAATTTTTGATAGTGACGTTATCCAGTATGATTTTTACCGCATCTTCGCTGCTGACTTTAACAATAATCGCTCCATCATCCAGCGTACCAGTGAAATGATAAGTGCCTGGCGTTGTAATTGTATAAGTGCTGTTCAATTCTACGTCATAAGTCGCGTAGCGATTCCAGTTGATTTTTAGGTCGCCATTGTCTATGTCCATAGCGCTAGCAACTTCGTTACCAGTATTGCTGCCAGTGTGATTCTGGTTAATGATAATAGCAACGGTCAATAGCACTACTAACGCCAATGATGCTAGGACCCATGCCCACGTACCACCTTTGGTGGTTTTTTCGGGTGATGTTGAAATTTGCGTCTCGGGCTCTTGGTGCTCTTTTTCTGCCATTAGATATCCTCTTCCAAGACTGGTTGACTAAGCATGACTTTGAGGTTGCAGTTCTTAACACGAAGTTCGTCAATGAAATCTTTTTCTTTGATGCCACCTTTCAGGCGGACATTATAAGTGAGGTCGTAGAGACTGCCCATATTGATAGTTTTCATAGTGATAAGGTCGGCACGAGAAGTGTATTTTTTCATTACTTCATCAAATACTTCGGAATAGTCCATATCTTCTGGAATGGTAATGCGGAGAACTCGCTCTTTTTGGTTTGGTTCCAAGAAATGCGTATAACTAAATAGCAGAATCGCTATCACTGCGATGACCGTAATGACGGCGCCGAACAGAATGTGGCCCATGCCACAGGCGAGGCCGATCATCATAGCGAAGAAAACGCTGAGCAAATCTTTCGCACGACCTTGCAAAGAACGGAAACGGATTAGCGAGAACGCGCCGAGGATGGCGATGGACGTGCCGAGGTTACCGTTAATCATAATCATGACTGCCATCACGAGTAGCGGTAAAGTCGCAAGCGTGATGAGGAAACCTTTGGTGGTCTGCGATGTCACCTTGTGCGTGAATGCTAGTACCAGGCCAAGCGCGAGCGCTGTTCCGGCGGCAATTAATGCAGTGCCTACTTCTAGGCCTGCAGTTGTTGTGTCAAATATACTGTTAAACATTTTGCTCCTTTCTTAGTTGTTCGTATATTTTACCAATTTTTGAAAAGCGCGACGGATAGACTTGCTCGGCATCCAACGCATGGACTAGCCAGAGAGGTAGCACACCGTGTGCTTTGATTTCCATAATGATACTATGGTCGTTACTAAAATATTTACGATCTTTTTTGCTGCGGGAAAATTTGAGGTCGTGGTCGCGGTAATGGAGATCGTGGTCAAATGTAATGCGCAGTCCTTGCTCACCGGCATAACTCTTGCGATTATAATAAACCAAGATTTTTGGTGCTAAATTGAAATGATTAATCATGTAGTCCACTTCGCGAGAGATTTGAATGTCGCGCGGAGTTTCGATTTTTTGTGCGGCTAGTTCGGTGGCAGTTTTCTTGTGCGCAATGAGTTTTTTATAGTCATCACGCGTTATTAGGACGCGACGTTTGTAACCCACGTTATATTCTGGTCCACGCATCTTGGTTTTGATTTCCAGAAAAACTTTGTCGTAGCCACCATAAGAACGCGCGCGCAACTTTTGTTTGAATTTGGGATTATCAATGGATTTCACAATCAAATCATAATTTGGCGTATCAAAATATATATTAAATACTTCTGACTTGTGATATAAATCTTCGTCCATATGTTCACGAATGGCACCGAGCATGTTGCGCTCCTGTTCGGGAGTAATCAGGTACTTTTTCTCAATACGGTCAAATATTTTTGCATCCATAGCCTTATTATAATATAGAATTTTTAAATGAAACTTAAAAATAATTTTTGTTGCGAATTAGGCTTTTTAAGGTTCGTTAAAGTATCGTATAATATAATTATAGTATGAGAATATTATATGTAGAAGACGAAAAGTTCTTGGCGGAGGCTGTCATTCATTTGCTAAAGAAAAATAAAATAATGACCGACTGGGCCGAAGACGGCGAACAGGGACTAGAGCTCGCCATGAAGCCGAATTATGACGTGATAGTGTTGGATATCATGCTGCCAAAACTGTCCGGACTGGATATTTTGAAGACTATCAGAAATCGTGGCATAAAAACTCCAGTGATTGTGCTATCAGCATTAAACGAAGTAGAGGATAAGATTCGCGGATTAGAACAAGGTGCAGACGATTATCTCGCCAAGCCATTCAAGACGGCGGAATTGATTGCGCGAATTAACGCATTGACTCGTCGTCCACCAATGGCCGAAGTAGAAAAAATGTCATTTGGCGATTTGGAATTAGATCTCACGAATCGGACCATCGGTAGCGAAACATTGACCGACAAAGAAGCAGAGATTTTAAAAATGTTAATGAAAACTCCGGGAAGCGCAGTAACAAAAGCACAAATTTTGGCGCACGTTTGGGGTAGTGATTCAGAATATGATGAAAACTATGTAGAAGTGTACATTAGTTACATTCGCAAGAAAATCGCAAAAATTTCTGATAGAGTAAAAATTAAAACCATTCGTGGTTTAGGATACAAGATAGTAAATGTTTAAAAATCTTCGCAACAGATTAATCATTATAAATGTCACGATTACTACGGTGGTGTTGTTAATCGTGTTTTCGGCTATATATATAATATATACTCGTTCTGCAAATAATCGCCCACCGATGATGGCTGAAACGCACTATATTTTTTCGGATGACGTAGAAGATTATGTAGAAATATCTTTAAAACAGGAAAAAGAAACTGCAGCAAAGGAACTGCTCGTGATGTTGGTAGTTTCGGGCTTCGTTATTGATTTTGTGGTGGCGCTAGTTTCTTATTATCTTGCGGAGGAAGCAATTAAACCCGTGAAAGAAGCCTACGAATCCCAGAAGTTGTTTATCGCAAATGCGTCGCACGAAATAAAAACTCCGCTCGCGGCAATTTCCGCAAATCTAGAAGCGGCTGACATACATGGTAACAAATGGATTAAAAATGTCGAAACAGAAACCGCAAAACTAACTAAACTGAATGCTGATTTGCTGAGTCTCGCTCGTACCGATATTAATCATAACGTTGATGCGGTAGACGTAAATCTGGGGGAATTAGTGCGCGAAACGACTGAGAGTTTTGAGCCGCGCATGAAAGACAAAGATTTTTCGCTCAAAATTATGTTGCATGGCAAGACTAAAGTAAATCGTGAAGATTTTGTGCAAATACTTACGATTCTGCTTGACAATGCTGTCAAATACTCAGAAGACAAAATTCGTGTAAGTCTGTCAAATCATGAACTTAAAGTATCCAATGATGGCGCAAAAATTGATGCAAAAGATTTGCCGCATATATTTGATAGATTTTTCCAGACTGATAAGTCTGCAGAAGGCGTGGGGTTGGGGTTGTCAATTGCAAAATCCCTAGCCGACCGCAATGGTTGGAAGATAGAAGTGAAGTCTGGTAAACTCACGACCTTCATTCTTAGTTTTTGACTTTAATGTTATGTTTTTCTTAAAAAGTTTGTTATAATATTATTAATGTTAGAGTTACGTGGGATAACCAAGAATTATATTGTTGGTGATGCAAAACAGAAAATTTTAAAAGGCATTGACATTAATTTTCGCGAATCAGAATTCGCAGCGATTCTTGGCCCGTCTGGCTCCGGAAAGACAACTTTGCTTAATATAATCGGTGGCTTGGACGATTATTCTTCGGGTGACTTAAAGATTAACGAGGTTAGCACCAAACGTTACCGCGACAAAGATTGGGATGCCTATCGTAATCACAGGATTGGCTTTGTATTTCAGAGTTATAATTTGATTCCACATCAAACAGTGCTTGCAAATGTAAAATTGGCGTTGACGCTATCTGGCATTTCTAAACGCGAGGCGACTAGACGTGCGAGAAAAGCGCTAGAAGATGTAGGTCTAAAAGAGCATACAGACAAAAAACCAGCACAGTTGTCTGGTGGACAAATGCAGCGTGTCGCTATTGCGCGTGCATTGGTGAATGATCCAGATATTTTGCTCGCCGACGAACCGACTGGCGCTCTAGACTCTGCGACCAGTATTCAGATTATGGATTTGTTGCACGAAATCGCCAAGAAAAAATTAGTAATTATGGTGACGCATAATCCGGATTTGGCCGACAAATACGCATCCCGTATTATTACATTGAAGGATGGCAAAATCACTTCTGATTCTGATCCATACGATGGCAAACGCAAAACGAATCTGAACACCGAGGAAGCCGCACGCAAACAACACAAAACTCGCATGTCTTTCTTTACGGCGCTTGGGTTGTCGCTCAAAAATCTGTTAACAAAGAAAGGGCGTACGATCCTAGTGGCGTTTGCAGGCTCTATTGGTATTATAGGTATTGCGTTAATTCTGGCGGTTTCATCTGGTTTTCAGGCATATATAGATCAGGTCCAAGAAGATACTCTTACTTCGTATCCACTCGCAATTATGCGTGAGTCTGCCGACGTTACGAGTGTGCTACTAAATAACTTATCCGATGAAGACAGCATCAAAGACGGTAAAGTGCACGAGAATCAGGTTTTGTCGTCTACGCTTGGCAGTGTAGTAAAAAATGACATAAAAGATTTTCAGCATTTCTTGCGCGAGCACTGGGGAGAAATAAAAGATGATGTGAGATTACTTGAGGATGAGTATAGCGTAGAGCCAATTATCTATTCAGTTGATGCAACTGGAAAACTGGCGCAACTAAATCCGAACAATATGTTCTCGTCGGTGCTTGGCGGTTCGCAATTGATTAGCTCTTATACTTCCGTTTATAAACAATACGAACGCGAGAATATGGAACAGGATTTCAAGGTTCTAGCCGGCAGGTTGCCAGAACAATATAATGAAGTCGTTGTAGTGTTGTCACAAGAAGGCAAAATCGGTGATTTGTTGACTTATGAATTGGGTTTGCATGACACAGACGAATTGAACACCATTATCTCAAAACTTATGGCCGGTGAAACCGTAGAAGTCAAAAACGAGCCGCTAGTTTTGACTTATGAAGACATTATGAATATCAAGCTCAAGTTACTCTACGCGGCGGATATTTATAAATATAATCCTGATTACAATATCTACGAAGACATGCGTAGCAACGAAAAGTATATGCAAGAGTTGTATGATAATGCCGAGCAGTTAAAAATCGTCGGTGTGACTACGCCGCGAGATAGTTTGATGTCGTTAAGCGGCGTGGCGTATTTACCAGAATTGGTGACGCATATTATCGAGAAATCTGCAGATACCGAAATTGTCAAAAAACAACTAGAAAACCCAGAAATCGACGTTTTCTCTAATACAAAATTTGGCGAAGAGGGAAGCGGATACGATTTTAGTTTGCAAGATTTGGTGACAGTGGACCAGAACAAAATCGCCAGTGCCGTAAAAGTGGACATTGACAAAAATGCAATTGCTGCAAAAACACACGAATATATTGAGCAAATCTCTGGCGACATTACTGCCGATACTAGTCCAGTGTATGATTAACTAACGGCAAAATTAACGGAACTAGAAGAAGGCTTTGCCGCAAAAATAGTTGGGACGATTTCGCTCTCGGAAGTAGATGGAAAGGTTAATGATTATCTTGACAATGTTGACTTTGATGCATTGATGGAGAAGTATTATTTGCCGCGTGAAAATTTTGTTGAGCTCTATAGTGGACTCCTGAAACAACTATTTAAAATATACATTCAGGGTTATTATCGGATTGATCCATCGCTTACTACTGACCCAGAAAATCCGGTCGCCGTACTCGTGCCGATGATTTATGAGCCGATTCGTGACGAATTTAACACTTCGGCGGCGACTACTGGTGTTTTGCAAAAATTCGCGGCTATGATAACTGAAGTGACAATGAAATCGCAGATTTTGAGCAAGGTGGGTGATCTCGCAACCTATCTCACTAATAGTTTTGCTAATGCTTTTGGGATAGATCCGGAGGCACTGCTCGGTGCTTTCCAACTGAAGTATACTCAGGAGGAACTGCAACGCGTAATTACGGCTATGTTTACCAACGAAAAAGCGACGCTGACTGGCAATCTGGCTAAGATGGGCTATCAAGATTTGGATGATCCGACGCAGATTTCGGTATACTTTACTTCTTTTGACGGCAAGACACGTTTCCTAGATTTCTTGGAACATTACAACGATTTGATGCGTGAGTCTGGGCATGAAGATAGAGTAATTGAGTATTCGGATACGACTGGGATTTTGATGGAGAGCGTAAAGATAATCGTGGACGCAGTGTCTTATGTTCTGATTGCATTTGTTTCTATTTCACTAATCGTGTCCTCCATCATGATCGGAGTGATTACGTATATTTCAGTGTACGAGCGTACAAAAGAAATTGGAATCTTGCGAGCAATTGGTGCTTCCAAGCACAACATTTCTTCCATCTTTAATGCGGAGACGTTTATTGTTGGGCTGCTGTCGGGGATATTTGGAATCGGAATATCGTATATACTTATCCCGATGATTAATTTCGTTTTGCATATATTTATCGGTGACGTTAACCTATATGCGCAACTTGCGCCAAGCAGCGCTCTGATTCTAATTGTTCTCAGTGTCATCCTCACACTGATTGGTGGGCTGATTCCTGCTCGTGCCGCAGCGAAAAAAGACCCAGTGGAAGCGTTGCGTAGCGAGTAGAGCCTGCTAATCTATCTGGGGCATTTTATCTAGTTAAGTTCGCTGCTTGGATATTAAAAAGCCAGCAATTCGCTGGCTTAGGGTTACGGATGGCGTAAGTCTTCATTCTCGAGCGCTTCGAGCTTATATTCGAGATATTTGCGCTGTTCTTTGAGGTTGACGAAGTATTGCCTCGTGTTTTCGAGCTCTTCGACAAGGTCGTCGTATTTTGCTTGAAGCTCTTTGTCCTTACCGTTGCTTGCGACAATCTTAAGCCGAGTCTGATTCACATTATGTTCAATCTCGGCAAAGTCGTCAAACACTGCTCGCTCCGTCATTAATAATTTGCTAATTGCTCTTTCAAGGTTTTCAATTTCTTGATTCATCTTACCCCTCCTTTTCTGATTTCCGATGAATACCATACCTCCGTTTCCGTATCTTTATTATAACACAAAATGCGGAAGTTGGGGGATGAGCGGCACAATTCAGGACTAAAATATACACACGAAGGTAATTGATAATTTTGAATTGGAATCATTAAAATTAATCTTAACACCATTATTAGCATTGACTATGTACAAAATTTGTCCGATAATAATCAAAATGATATAATATAAATATGGGCAAAATCAATCTATTTATTACTGAGGCGAATGGAAATCTTTCGAACAAGAAAGCTCTTATTCTGGATGCTGTCAAAAAAGCGGAAGAGTACGTTTTTTCTAAGCTCAAAATAGATTGGGATATTGATGTTGTTATTACCAATCGTGTATATGAGTTTGTCATTCCCGAAGACGGAGTTGGTGGTCGAACCTATACTAGCGATTTTATCATTATTAGTATTAATGAAGACAAGATCACGGAAAACGTCTTAGCAGAAACTTTAGTTCACGAACTCTGTCATGCTGCCAGATGGGGAAAAAATGACGAATGGATGAACACCCTATTCGATGGAATAGTTAGTGAAGGCATTGCTACGTATTTTGAATCTGAATTTATGAAAAGTAAGCCAGAAAAACAACTTTTCCTAAAAACTGTAATGGAACGCTCCGACGTAGAAAACAAAAAGATTCACGAAGAACTTAAAGATCAACTTGGAAACGAAAGATATGATTACCAGACCATCTTCTTTAACGGAAATGACAAGTTGCCAAGATGGAGTGCCTACTCACTCGGATATTTAACCGTGAAGAAATATCTAGAAAAATCCGGTAAAACAATTGAAGAAGCATTTGCCGATAAATACGCAGATTTTGAAGCCGCATTATAAAAAAGCCCGAGGTCGCTCTCGGGTCTTTTTTTTGAAATAGTTTTATGCGAAATAATGTGGCATCGTAAGACTCTTTTTGTATACTGTCAGGTCAGACCTATCGTAATGAGCGGAATAAAAGCCAAAGTTGATCTGCGCCAGCTTTGGACTAAGCACTCTTACGACAGACCAATTATACGCAGGATTGGATAAATCTACAGTTGTAACATCGAGGTGTTTCTTCAAGGCTTCAACGCTCCATTCGGCATTTCTTGCGAAATGTTCGGTCTTGCGTCCACTCCAAAGCCACGATAGCATGTTAGCATTTTTCTCTATGTGGTAAACTTTACCATGATCGGTAGGAGTAGAGACTGACTTCGGATCAATCTCGGAGTTATCCGGATAATTAATACAGAGCAAGAGATTATATTCTGCTTCTTGCAAAGCCTTATTGATGGTATCCGAAATACTTGCTCTTTCGATTGTTGCCGCCGCTCCGCTCACGAAAAACGGATACTCGTTGGAAACGACAATTGCCTCAAACACCCAGCCGTATTTGGATGGCATTTCCAAAATCATTATTTTGCGATTCTGTTTATGCCAATGTGAAATACGTTTTCTGACGTGAATAGGGAGAATCTTCTCGGCGATAATATTGGGAGATTCATGAGAATACCAATTTCTCATCAAGGCATCACGCTCAATTAGCTCGACTAAAGCACGCTTCTCAGCCTCTTTATGGTTACTGTAGGCTGCAATACCAGACGAATGCCCAAAATAGATTCGGTTCTTACCAGTCTTCTGCCCGTAATAGACAATGTCTGAAGGAACGTATACCTCAGTTCCATCAAACTTATGGCCAAGAGTCCAACTAATCGGCAGATCTTTGGTAAAATAGCTTACTCCGCACTTTTCTGCCTGCTCTTTTGTGAGCGGAAAATAATCGTACGGATGTAGCCAACTCTTAAGATCGCTAGCCTTTCCAAAGTAGTCGGAACGAACTTGGCTAGACAAAAAGCGTTCATAACCTTCAATTGTTGCCTTGAAGATGGCATCCGCATACGAAGGGCTCGTTGCGCCAGCATACTGCTCGTTGCCACATTCATCATGGTAGATCGTTGTGGCTCCAAAGAAAGATCCATCATCTCCAAAGACTCTGGTCCAAATTTTTTCTACCGGCTTACCTTCGCCAACATTTTCTTCAACATAGTGAATTTTGTTGAACGGTTCAGTTTTCGTATTTAACGGATAGCCAATTGGTATAGAAATAATCGGCCAAATGTCATCTTCGAGTTCGAGTTCTTTCTTGAGTGGCTCATCTTGAACCCCGCCCATTTCGCAAGCGCCTAGACCTTGTTCTGCGCAATAAAGGCTAATGTTCTCCGCAACATGACCAACTTCGACTTGCGTCAGCATATAGCCACGATTTGCATATTTGAAAGGTTGTCTCTTGAGGTCTGCAGCGATTACAATTTGGACAGACGATCCGAACGGCATCTCTTCCTGGTTAAAGCAGTATTTGAGCTGTTCCTCGTCTACTTCAGAATTAAACAGAATAAGAGTGTCATTTTCTACATCGTACTCGTAGTAGCCGGCCTTAAAGCCATCTTGGTCTTTTTCGACCAGCATATATATCCTCAAGGGATAAAGTGCTCCGCCACTCGGTACAACATGATCTTTGATGAAATATGCATAATGGCAAAGATTGCCAACCTGCTTGAGCGTGAGTTTCTTATCCGAAAAACTGCGACAAGAACGCCTCTTCTCTAGAATGTCAGAGAAGAACGTATTCTCGTCCTTTTCAAATGAGAGAGCTTTGCCGCTCTTGGCAGGTTTTCTCGGACTAGCCGTATATTCTGCTACTTCATCTTGCGAAAGATTGCGATTGAAACCTGTGGGATAGTTGCGAATTCTATGAAAGTGAAGATATTGTTCCCTAGAATCAACAACTAATTCAAGCTCGACAAGTTCAGATAAGATTTCGAAAACTTCATCAAGCGGCAAGGAGGAAAGCTCGGCAACTGCCTCGACTGTATTGTAACCGCTACAGAATCCGAGAATCTTCCACAGTTCTTCGGCCATTTCTGGGCCGATGTCGATCTGGTTCTTACAGTAAAGGAATCTAATTCCGCCTTCATGAGGCACTGCCGGAACCACTAAAATAGGAGCAAAATCATTCTTCATAATGGTCACATCCTTTCTAAAAACTATCTTTTAAGGTCCAAGATATAAATCTTACACATATTATAACACATTTGTTACAAAAACACAAAAAAACGACCCGAGACGAATCTCGGGCCTTGGCGAAGACTTGGCATGTGTGAGACCAAGCTATTGCAAATTGATTTACTGTTTGGTGTTTGTTAGCGGAAATTATTTTCCGCCACCGCCGCAGCCTCCGCCACCGCCTCCGTTACAGCCGGAGCCGCCGCCGCAAGAGCCGCCGCCACCACCGCAGCCACCGCCGCAACCGGAGCCACAACCAGCTCCGCCGCAGCCAGAAGCTGCATTCAGACGAGTGGTTTCATAAGGTGTACGAGTGATATCCAGAAGTTTCTTCATATCCGTATATCTCCTTTCATGAAAAGATGCATATGATAAAACGATAGATAATCCCATCACAGCTTCCGAAGAAGCCCACACATATGTGATAGTTTACGATTGTCAAATCGTTACCACCAAAACGGTAAAATCTTTTGAAAGGGCAACTTTTCCTAGTCATCGTTATTATATCACATAAATCCAAAAATGCAAAGGATATGTAAGAATATGATATAAATTCAGATGTAGGCAGTCTTTCTGCGCGCTGAGACAACGTTGAAATGAACAATTTTAGGGCACACGTTTGCCTTTTTTGTTTCATTCGTGCACCGGCTCGGATCTCTAATTCTAATCAGAATCAAAACAAGACTCCATCGGAGTCTTTTTGTGCTTTTGGCTGGGGATGAGGGATTCGAACCCCCGAATGGTGGGACCAGAACCCACTGCCTTACCACTTGGCGAATCCCCATCGGTTATATATATTATACCACAGTTTTTGACATTTGCTAAAATTTCATAATTGACATTTCTCATATTTTATGGTATTATTATATGAAGGGTGGCGTATATTAAAAAGGAGGTGCGTTTATGAATGAAAATTATTCGACCATATCAGACGAGATAAAAGATTCTATCGAGTTCTCAGGTTTTGAGAAAAGGCCACTGTTTTATTACTTAGCCGATCGCGATGAAGATGATTTGTCGGATGTCGAGATTTCAGAAATCGTTGAAGAATATCTATTTGATAACAATTACCAAGATTACGACACGCAGACCATTAAGAAACTTCTTTCCGGAGAACTTAAAGATGTTTCTCGGTACTACCTCTCGATAATCGGTGACGATTTTGATGGTATTGCCCACAAAGCCATTTTGGTTGGTACAGCTATGTTGGTTCTTTGGTTTGTTTTTCAAAAGAACATTATTCTTCCTATATTCTTCTTTGCAGTCAACTTTCTTATTTTCTCCACGGAATACTATATGAAACAACTGCACGATACCGCGTTAGCGGAAAGAGTTACAAAGAAACTCGAATTCGTAAAAAGGATTTCGGACAATATAGAACATTACACTATTGAGCCCGTAAATTCTTATCGGTATTTGACCATGAACGAGAACGTCACCGCCCAAAAGTCGCATTAAATGCGGCTTTTTTATTGCACCTGTGCTTTTATTTTAAATAATTATTTGTTATAATGTCCAGTGGTGGACTTAGGTCCGCCTTTGTACTTTAAAAAGGAGGTAGAATGAATGATAAGTACAATAGTTTATGTTGCTACATTTGTCTGCATTCTCGTGGCCTTCTTTCTGATTAGGCGGAACTTCGTCGACCTTAGACAACATGACGAGGGTACCGCGGAAATGAAAGAGATTGCGGGAATCATCCGTGATGGTGCAAGTACGTTTATGAGGAGAGAATATCGGGTTATTTTCCCGACGGTTGTCTTCATTGCGCTACTTTATTCACTGTTTACGGAAGCGTTCGCGGGAGCCGCTTTACTACTTGGCGCGGCCCTCAGTACAACTGCTGTCGAAATTGGCATGCGTGCAGGTACTTACGGTAACGTAAGGACCACCAATGCGGCGAGAACTACTAAGGCTCTTAGTCGCACAATGCGTATCGCCCTTCTGGGTGGTAGCGTTAGCGGCTTTGCAGTACCGGCGTTTGGAATTCTCGGATTTTTAATCGTATGGTTATTATCTGGTGGAACGAACGCCAATGTGGTTGGTCATGGATTACTAATTAGTAATCCATGCAATGCCATGACGATGCGACTAGGTTGTTATTCGCTTGGCTGTTCACTGGTTGCTATGTTCAACCGTGTTGCTGGCGGTAACTACACCAAAGCTGCGGACATTTCTGCCGATATTGTCGGTAAAAATGTTCACAACATGCCTGAAGATGACTCCAGAATGCCAAATACAATTGCCGATTTTATCGGTGACTGCGTAAATGACATCGCTGGTAACATTTCAGACCTTTTGGAGAGCCTGATGGCTACTCCAACTGCATGTATTCTTATCGCGTCGCAGGTATTTGCAGGTAACTCTTCCGCAATGAGTGCCGCATGTCTGTTTCCTATCGTGATTCTAGCGAGCGGACTGTTTAGCAGTCTCGTCGGTGTTACTTCGGTAATACAGATGAACCGCAAAAGAGTCACAGTCGGTCCAAATGGGGAAAAGATTGAAGTTTCGCGTGAAATTTCCGACCCGAGCATTGAACTCGACACAGCGACATATCTATCTGCGGGAATTGTTCTCGTACTTAGTTTGATTGGCGCTTATTATGTGTTCAAGGGTAATCCTCAATTTGGCACAGGCGAGTACGGCTGGCTTCGTCCGTGGTTTGCTGCGGTGCTTGGTATCGTTAGTTCGGTGTTTGTAGGGAAATCGACCGAATATTATACTAGCATGAAGTATAGCCCAGTTCGCAAGCTCAAATCAATGGCTAGAGATGGCGATTCGTTTGTCGTCACTGAAGGTGATGCAATCGGATACCGTTCAGCGCTTGTCCCATCGCTGATTATCGGTATTTCAATGTTGATTTCCTACAAATTGAGTGGCACCTACGGTATCGCTATCGCTGGCCTCGGTATGCTCAGTTTTGTCGGAACGACCGTATCTATTGACGCTTTTGGTCCAATCGCAGATAATGCGGGTGGTATTGCTGAAAGTTGTCATCTGGGCCCGGAAATCCGGAAGATTACCGATGAGTTTGATGCTTTTGGTAGCACTACTGCCGCTATCGGAAAAGGAAACGCAATCGGCTCGGCTGCATTCGCGACCGTTTCGCTGATTATGTCCTATGCTGGTGGATACATGTCCAGAGACGTTAGTCTCAATTCGGTCATTGTCTATTTAGTTGTAGGCATAATTCTTGGGGCGGCCCTCATCATGTTCTTCAGCGCGCTTTTAACAGACAATACTATTGTGGCTGCGAAACAGCTCGCTGAGGCGGGAGAAGCACAATTCAGAGAACATCCTGAAATTCTTGAAGGAACGATGAAGCCAGATTATAATGGCATTATCGAACTGGCTGCAGGCAACGCCCTGAAGCATATGTTACTCCCTTCTGTACTGGCTGTTCTTACACCTATTTGTTTCGGATTTACATTTGGTCCGGACCTTGTGCTCGGTATTCTGATTGGTAGTGCTTCTACTGCAATCGTACTGGCGCTTTATAATGGCAACTCTGGTGGTGCGTTTGACAACGCCAAGAAGGCTATTGAAATCGCTATCGCAAACAATGGAGAGACTCCAGAACTTGCGCAAGCGCATAAAGCAGCAGTTACCGGCGATACGGTGGGTGACACTCGTAAAGACGTAGTTGGTGTTGCGCTCGACATTTTCATTAAGACAATGTCTACAGTTTCTAACACCCTTGTCTCAATCTTTGCGAATTACCATTTGTTCTAACTCCCGCAAACTAACCCCCGACTTTTCGTTGGGGGTTTCTTTTTGTGTTATAATGACTGTAGAATGGCTAAGAAAATTTTTACAAAGCAAGAACTTGAAGATTTATCTCCTGGGGAAATCAACCAAAAGATTATTTACGAGAACTATTCGCTGCTCAAATCTCTCGGCGGTGAGAAATTGCGCAAAGAAATGGTGCCGGTGGGTAAGGCCTGCAATACGGCAATAAATCTTTTTATTACAACTACTGGCCCGAAGAACAATCCAGAAAAACACGCAAAAAACGCGCGCAAGAAACTAGTCAAAATACTATCGAAAGTTACTCCTGGCGAGTACAAAGGTTTTCCAAAGGACAGCGAAAAGGGTCTCGTGGTGGGCTTTAATCACCCGTCGCTTGGCGAGATTGCGCGTATTTTAATGATGAAAGTCGATGTAATGGGCGAAAAGCCGATGCTGTTTCCGGTAAACCTGCCTTGGTATGAAGCTTTGGCACCATTCTATGACAAGATTAAGATGCTCGGCATTATTATTACTCCAACCATTACGCCATCCACGTGGGCGAAACTAAATATTCCAAAAGATTCAGAAATGTATAGTATCGCAAATCGTATCAAACATGGTTTTCGCGATATGTACACAGATTTATCGCACGAAACTATCAAAAACGGTGGCGTGATTTTCGTGGCACCATCTGCAACGAGACAGGCAACGGTATTCAAAACTCCAGACTGCTATAATGGTACCGAAGAAATTATTCCTACCATGTCACTTTTGGCGCTCCGGTTATATCGCGATCCAGAAATGAATTGTGATTTTCTACCGATGGCAGTACTTCCACCAAAAAACTACGGTCGCTCACTAAATTTCGGGAAGAAATATACCTTGATACCCGGAGAGGTAATGACCGCGAAAGAAATTCGCAAAAAATATTTTGGTGACAAAACGCCAGAGAAACTGGAGGGGTTTGATTACGAATTCCACAAACGAATTGCTGATAAATTGCCAAAAGAATTGTGGTATTAATGTGTTATAATCATAAGAGGAATGGAAGAAGAACCGTATTTTTATCATCCACTCGAAAATATTGAAGACATTGATGAATTTGAAGCGGCGGTGGAACGCGTTCATCTGACTAAGGCTATTAGTGAAGAGCGGCCTTATACTTATTGGACTATTGAATTATATGACCAAAAAAACGGTATCCGCGGAGGTGGGGGATTAGGCGTACTCGCGGCAGACACTAGGAGAGTCGCCGAGTTGAACAGTGTTCCTTTCGTCTTGATTACTCCGTTTTATCCGTCTGAGGCGCATCAAGAAATTGCAGATGACCGGGTACGCGACACACATACAACAGTTAATTATCGCGATTTTGGTTTTCGTTTTGTTGATAGCGTATATGTGAAATGTTGCGGCAACTTATGCAAATTGGACGTAATTGAAAAACGTTTCAGGAATACTAGAATAGTTTCGGTTACGGAGCCGAATTTTGGCGAACTGTATTCTGGCATGAGTGGCTCCGACCATAGATTATATCAAGAAGTATCGCTTGGTTTTGGTGGTTACGCAGCGTTGAAGTTATTAGGTCTAAAACCAGCCATTATGCAACTAAATGAGGTGGCGACATTCTTTGCTGCTTTGGCGCGTCTAGATGAATTAGCCTCAAATGGGATGGATTTTTATGAAGCAGTAGTATACACCCGCAAGCATACTTTGTATACCAACCATACTTTGGTGCAAGCGGCCGAGGCTGATTTTTCGCACGAACAATTTGAACGATTCGTCTATCCGAACCTAAAGTCTCCTGCTGTAAAGAAATGGATTGACGACAAATTTGAAGACGGGCGTATTAAACTATCATCGGTGACAATTGAAATTGCCGAACTAAGAAGTGGCGTCTCGAAACTCCATGCGAGGGTTGCAAATTATCACGATATCGCTGGCAACAAGGTAAAGTTCAAAGCCATTACCAATGGCATTGATATGGAAACATGGGTACTGCCTAGTATCTTGAATTTTTACAAAAAAATCGGGCTGCTAGATAACGTTGATCTTCCTACGCCAAATTTTGCGGAAAAACTAGACGCGCTTGATTCAGACTCGATTCGCGCGTTGAAACGCGAGGGAAGAGAAGTGCTTAATAAAGTTTTGGCGAAGCGCAGAGATCAAAACGGTAAAGCGCTACACTTCACTGAAGATGATTTTGTCTTTGACTTTAAGCGTCGTTTTGTAGACTATAAACGCCCAGAAATGCCGTTTCGCGATCCAGTACGGCTACGTTCAGTATTGGAACCAGTTGGCGCACATTATATTTTGACTGGTCGCATTCATACGGGTGACGATAGAATGACAGCCAAGCTAAAATCGGTTTTGGATACTATTGCGGCCGACGATTATCTTCGCGAACATGTGCATTATATTGCGGATTATGACGAGGAATTGGCGTATGGGCTGTCGGTCGGCTCAAATGCGTCTATTAATATTCCTATTGTTGGTCTAGAGGCATGCGGTACATCTTGGGAAAAGGATATTGCAAACTTGGGTCTTTTGATTTCTACGCACGATGGTGGTGTAGCGGATTGTTCCAAAAATAACTATTTGAGTATTAGTGGCAATAACGAGGAAGAGGAATTAGAAGAATTATATATTCGTATGAATGAGGCGATTCAGATCTGGGATAATGATTTTGACTTGGCATATACGATTCGCCAGCAATTAGAGGCATTCTTGCCGGTGATTTCTGGCACAAGAATGTTGAAAGATTATCTTGACTATTTGTTTCCAGTGTAGTAAAATATTGACAAGTCTGGTATCAGACTTTTTTTAATGAAGGAGTAAAATGGCAAAACCAAAAATCACCAGAATCAAAGCCGGTGAAACTTCCAGAAAAACGGAAGAAGAGCAGGCGCCGATTACTCGTAAAAAAGTGGTCGTAGAAGACAAAAAACAAGAAAAGAAAAAGGCAAAAGAGGCTCGCAAAATCGCAAAAGCCGAGAAGAAAGCCGCTGCGGCAAAAGAAGGAAAGAAAGTTTTTGTACTCTTTCGTCCATTTGTTGCGTTCGGTCGCTATTTGCGCAACTCTTGGCGCGAAATCCGTCAAGTACGTTGGCCAAATCGCAAGGCAACCTGGAAGATGGTCGGCGCAGTGCTGGTCTATACTGCATTGTTCGTAATCTTCATTTCTTTGATTGATTTGTTCTTTAAGTGGCTATTTAGTTTAATTATAAAATAAGGAGTACAAATGGCAGTAAACCGTTATGATGACACCCGCGCATGGTATGCAATCTCTACCTACAGCGGATACGAAGACAAGGTAGCCGATTCTATCAATCAGCGTACCGGTACCGTTGAAATGGCGGACAAGATTTTTGAGGCAATTGTGCCAAAAGAAAAACAAATTGAGATTAAAAATGGCAAGCGCAAAGTCGTAGATCGCAAGATTTTGCAGGGCTATGTGCTTGTTGATATGAAACTTTCTGATGAGACCTGGTACATCATCCGCAACACCCCTGGCGTCACTGGTTTTATCGGCACTGGAACACAGCCAACTCCTGTATCTGAGAAGGAAATCGCCAAAATCAAGAAGCGTATGGGCGTAGAAGATCCAAAGTTCTCCGTCAAATACGAAATTGGCGAGGTCGTTTCAATTACCGATGGTCCATTCAAGGGATTTGATGGCACTATTTCCGAAATTGATGCTGCAAAGGGTAAACTCAAAGTGATGGTATCAATGTTTGGACGCGAAACTCCAGTGGAACTTGACGCGTTGCAAGTGAAGCAGTTGAATTAACCAACAAAAAATAACCCCGTAAGGGGTTATTTTTTAGTCAACTACTTCTACGCCCATCGAGCGTGCGGTGCCGGCTACGACCTTGACGGCTGCGTCAATGTCGTTGGCGTTGAGTTGGTCCATTTTCTTGTTCGCGATTTCTTCGAGTTGAGCGCGAGTGATTTTGCCAACTTTGTCAACGTTCGGCTTGCCTGAGCCCTTGTCGATCTTGATAGCCTCACGAATTAAATCGTCAACAGGCTGTCCAAGACAGGTCCAGTCAAAAGTGCGGTCTTCGAATACACGGATGTGAACAATTACGTTCTTGCCCATGAATTCTTTGGTTTTTTCGTTGAATGGATTGATGAAATCCATCATGTTTAGTCCCCACTGACCAAGTGTAGAGCCGACCGGAGGTCCTGCAGTTGCTTTACCGCCAGGGATACGAAGTTTCAAATTACCGATAACTTTTTTCTCTGCCATCGTAATAATCCTTATTTAGATTGATATTTAGAAGCATTTATGTAACAGTATTATTTTATCGCTTTTTGCCGAAAAAGTCAAGGTTACTCTTGAAATATACTCAGTTTTTTGGTATAATGATTGAAGTTAATTAATCGTGGGAGAGTATACTCGTCCGTACCACAGAAAGGAAATTATGGCAGATAAAGAAGATATCGCCAAGAAAATTGAAGCAGTCAAGGCTGATGTAGCCGAGAAGGTTGCTGAAGTCAAAGAAATAGTTGAAGACGCAACTGCAGATGCTTCTGAAAAGATTTCTGAAGCAGCCGAGGAAGCAAAAGAGAAATTTGCCAAGGCTGGCAAAAAATCAAAGAAACATATTGAAGAAGTCAAGGCGGAAATTGAACGCCAGGCTCGTAAACTTGAGCGTGCAGCAGAAGAAGCCGCTGGCGACAAACCAAAGGGCGCAAAGCCAATCACTCGTCCACGCATTGAGCGCCGTGGCAAGAAATACCAAGAGGCCGCAAAACTTATTGAAAAAGGCAAAGTTTATACCCTCAAAGACGCTGTAGAACTCGCTATCAAGACGAGCCCAGTAAAGTTCGATGCAGCACTTGAAGCCCACGTTCGCTTGGGCGTAGATCCACGTCAGGCCGATCAAAACATTCGTACTACTTTGGTACTTCCAAATGGTAGTGGCAAGACTGTGCGTGTAGCCGTATTTGCACCTGCCGACGTCTGCAAAGTAGCGAAGGCCGCTGGTGCTGATATCGCTGAGGATGAAGAATTCCTAAAGCAACTAGAAAAGGGAACTATCAACTTTGATGTTTTGATTTCAACCCCACAGTATATGCCAAAACTAGGTAAGTTTGCTCGTGTGCTTGGCCCTAAGGGACTTATGCCAAATCCAAAAGCCGGCACTGTGACTACTGATGTAGAGAAGGCTGTCAAAGAAGCCAAAGCAGGTAAGGTTGAATATCGTGTAGACAAGCAATCTATCGTACATATCGGACTTGGTAAGGTTTCGTTTGGCGCAGATAAGTTGCTTGAGAATGCAAATGCCTTCTTTGATTCGCTCAAAGCGCAAAAGCCAGCATCTCTGAAAGGCTCCTATGTGAAGTCTGTATATCTCACGACTACGATGGGTCCATCAATTGAGATTGAGAACCTATATAACTAGTTTAATTGCATTAAAAAGCACTATTTGTGACCCTCCGCGACTAACGAGGAGCGGAAGAGCGAAGCTTCACCCGTAACGACGGGCTGAAGCGAGCGTGTCACGAATAGTGTCTTTTTTAATGCCTCACCCAAATTTGTGATATAATGTGCTTATGGATGAAATGTTTGCAGGACTAGAGCAATGGCAACTGATACTATTTATTATCGTCGGTGCTTTACTTCTATTATTTGGTTACCGTATAAAAAAGGCGGCATTTTTCCTAATATGGTTCGCGATTGGTTTCCTGCTGATACGCAATGCGATGCCATGGATTAATTCGAGTTTTCCAGATATTGCAAATCAACAAACGTGGCAATTTATCTTGCCACTCGGTGGCGGTCTTTTGGCCGCAATGCTTGGTTTTACGGTAGAAAAACTCTGCGTTGGTGGGATTTGTTTTGGTTTGATTATGATGGTCGCCATCCAGCAGTTTGGCACCGAGATGAATGTCATCGCTATCGCTGCGATACTTGGTGTTTTGGCGGCTGGAATGGCCGTCATGATGATGAAGCCTGCCACGATTATAGCGACTACGCTGGCCGGAGCATTCTTGATTGTCTCTTCGTTGCCTTATTTGGTCACTATGACTGGCTATGATAATTATCGTTTGATGATTTTAATCGGTGCCACTGTCGTTGGCTCTATCGTCCAATTCTTTACAACCAAACATGTTAGCTAAAGCATAATATTGACTTTTTACAATTTTAGTGTATAATATATAGTATGTACTTTAACAGTGGTTGTTTTCTGTGTTTATTGGGGAGGTAAAAAAAACAATGAAAAGCATGGAGTTACAAGATATCGAAAGAGCAATAGACGATGGTACCAGGGAAGAAAAGGCGTTTGCTATACAGGCCGCTCGTGGTCGAAAGGACCTCACGAACGAACTATTTGTAAAAATAGTCAATACTGTGTTCAGCAATCCGCAGTGGTCGCTAGAGGGTTTCTACGCACCAGTTCTTCTAAGCTATGATTGGGTAAGAAAGTTCATAAAAGGCAGCAATCGTTCGCAGCGCTATTGCGCTATCGCCTATTGTCTTGGGCGAGTCGATGTGCCCGAAGACATTCTCACGTATTGCTTAACCGAGTATGATTCTAGAATCAATGATCTCGGTTTTAATATCGTTGAGATGACTTACGTACCATACGCTAAGATTCTTTCATGGTCTGAGTCTGACGAGAATTTGAATTTTCAGATAGCGTCTTTGAGGTATCATAGAAACGCACGTTTTCTCGATTATGAAGTTGCGCAAAATGCTTGTGGAGCTTTTGGCTGTTTGCCAGAGGAAATGCGCAGGGAATTAGTAAAGAAGCTTTGTGTCCCTGATTATATACTAAGAAGATGGCTCGACTCCGATTGTATAGACCTTAAACATCTAGCGATTGAAGTTTGTGACGAGTTGCCGTATGTAGAAAAATCGTTCCTTGATTTCGGAATTCGCCATCAGGAGCCCGACGTTAATCAGGCAATGTATCGCATTTGCGCGCGTTCGGCCTTGCCTAGAAAAACCGTTGAGTTTTGGCTAGTTCGTGGTGGAAAAGAATACACCACAGCAGCGTTAGCTGCTTATTCCAAAATCGGCGGAGCGCCACAAAGATTAGTTGAGAATATCTTGATAGACTCAACGAGCGATCCAACGATGCGCTATTATGCGCAAAAAATTTACGATAATCATATGTACGAAGACAGCCGCTTAATGTACTAGCCCGCAACAAAGCGGGCTTTTTCTTGTCTTCAAACCAAAAATCCACTCTTTTGGAGTGGATTTGGTAACAATTAGCTAACTTCTTGCTTGAATTAAGCGAGTTCTACGGTTGCGCCGGCTTCTTCGAGGGATTTCTTCATAGCCTCAGCATCGGTCTTAGCGACCTTTTCCTTAACGGTAGCTGGAGCACCGTCAACGATAGCCTTAGCTTCGCCAAGACCAAGTCCGGTTGCTTCCTTTACAGCCTTAATGACTGCAATCTTTTGAGCACCCGCATCCTTCAAGACGACGTCATATTCAGACTTTTCGTCAGCGGCTGCAGCGCCATCGGCACCGCCAGCAGCTACAGCGACAGCTGCAACTGGCTCAATGCCATATTCATCTTTCAAAACAGTTTTGAGTTCGTTAACCTCAAGCACGGTCATATTGACGAGCTCTTCGGCCAACTTTTTAATATCAGTTGCCATAATAATTTAATATCCTTTCGTTAATTATTTGGTTGCTTCTTCTGCGTGCTTTTCCAAGCCAGAAACTATGCCATTGACGCCAGAGAGGAGAGTATCCACAACCTGGGCAATGAGTTCGTTCTTGGTAGGAAGAGAGCCGAGAGTTTTGACTTCGTCGGTAGAGAGATTTTCGCCTTCGGCATTAAAACCACCAATCAACTCCATTTGGTCATGAGTTTTGGCGAATTTGGTCAATACCTTCGCAGCGTCAAAATCTTCATCGGTACCCAAAGCGTAGAGAAGTTGGCCGGTAAGATTAGATGCGTCGGTGTCTTTGTAAGCGGCGATTTCTTTCATCGCAACTTTGACAAGACGGTTCTTGACGACTTTAATCTTAACGCCAGCTTCGCGAGCTGAGCGACGGAGTTCTTCTAATTCTTTGACGGTGAGGCCTTGATATTTGGCATAGACTACCATCTTGGAATCTTTGAGAAGCTCGGTAAGATCTGCAACCAATGTGTTCTTTTTATCCTTTGAAATTGCCATAAAAAGTTCCTTTGGTTAATTAATATTGAAAATTAGCTAATTGTTAATTTTCGTCACCAAATAAATACAAGATTTTTTTCCTCGGTGGCATGATTAAGTGAAAACACCGCCACTGTCTTTGGTAACTTATTCCATTATAGCATACTTGTATGATATAATCAAGTTATGAATGATTTTGACTATTTAGGTGAGGGGGAAGTATATCTAGACGGAGCCTGCCAGAGTCTTCGTCCGCGTCCAGTAATCGACGCATTAAACAAATACTATACCGAACATAATTCTTGCGGTGAGCGCGTCAAATACAAATGGGGTCGGGTGACCGACGAGAAAGTGGAGGAAACGCGCGAAAAGGTGCTAAAGTTCGTAAAGTTATCGCCGCGCAAATACACCTGTTCGTTCACGTTAAATACGACTTACGGAATTAATTTGATTTTGTCACAACTATGCGCTGATTACTTCAAAAAGGTAATGACGAGCGAGATTGAGCATAATTCGCCGTTTCTCGCGACAATGGCGTTTAGCGAAAGGACAGGACTACCGCGTGAAGTCATGAAACGGAATGAAGATGGCTCAATTCCGGTGTCTGATTATGATTTTGATGGCGCCGTCGTGGTGGTAAATTGCGCCTCTAATTTTGACGGACGAAAGTTATCCAATATATCCGAGTTATGTAAAGCCGTACACAAGGCTGGCGGTATTTTGATCATTGATGCTGCGCAGGCGATGGCACATTCAGCCGACGTGCTGCGCGGTGTAGAGGCAGATGCAATTTGCTTCTCAGCGCATAAACTATATTCTGCCTCACTTGGCGTAATCGTCTGGCGCGATGATTTACTTGAGAAAATGACGTATGGATTCGTCGGTGGTGGAATGGTAGACGATGTTGAACTCAACAGATATGTTGCATCTGCAGAGGGGAAAGAACATCGTTACACGCGTTTTGAATCTGGGCTACAAGCCTGGGGAGAAATCGTTGCACTAGGCGCAGCGATTGACTGGATTAATAAACTGCCAAAATCAGAATGGAAAAATCTTTCGAATAACGCTGAAGAATTGTATGAGTTTTTGAGTGCATCGCCAAAAGTTCACATGGTAAACCACGAGGCGAACCCAACGATGTCGTTCTATGTTGATGGGCTCGATTCGCATCTCTTGGGTGAGGCTTTGTCGCGTGAAGATATCATGGCGAGAACTGGGTATTTCTGTGCACATTATTACCTGGATCATGTCTTGGGATTGCCGCCACTGGTGCGATTTTCGCTCGGTTTCCAAACCAGACCTTCAGACATTGAGAAGGTAAAAAAGGTGATGGGGAAGATAGTCGATTAAACTATCGCGATTTTAATCTCTAAACTATAATTTTCTAAGCCTTACGCCTCTCGCGATCGTCATAATTACAACAATTAGGCGGAACTGCGCCGAAATTACAGTTTCGTACTCGTTCCGTAATTGTTGTAATTATGACTGTCGGCGAGGCTATTTTACGCTTAGAAAAATTACAGTTTAGAGATTAAATACGGAAATCATTCAGACGCCATAATGCATCTAAGCGAGAATCCGTTCATGCGGCCAAAACTAGCAACTGGCGATAACGTTGAAGTATTCACTGTCATTGCAGCCATATTTCCAGAATCCGGAGTGGATGCCCAAAACCATCCGCCACTGCCTTTGGCATTTAGTAATCCATTATATATAAAACCTGCTAAAGTCGTAGACAATGCTCTTTCGTATTTCTCAAATGTCTCGCTGGCTATAGCCCATGGATTACATGTTTCGCCGTTTATTGAGTTGCAAAGTCCTAAATATTCGCCCGAATCTAAACCAGTGGGGATTCTCCAACTGGCTGGGCACACATCATATTCCGTGCCACTAGCACCATTTTTTTCGTCATAGCAATACGTCCCAGAACTTGCTGCACAAAAGTTATAATACGTTCCTGCTTTTCCTTCGCCTTTACCTGAATGAGCGATAACTTCATTTTTGCCATCCGCATTTATATAAGCTTCAGTACAACTCTCTGCCCACTCTCCGCTGGAGTGCGGAAATTTCCAAGTAGTGCCTGGAGCAATATTCGTATCATATTCCGTCATTATATAATTTGAGTCGCTAAATCTCAAATTATCCAGCATCCAGACATTACCATCTTTTAATTTGGACACTTTGTAATCTTCCTCGTCACGAATATCGTATAAAGTGTAGGCTTCTTCTTCCGTCATGGAGGCCAATACTCCGGCTTTTTGTGTGTCAGTCAGGTGCGCGAAATCTTGCATGTAATACATATCGCTGATAGTAGGATCCTGATAGGTAGGAATAGCAACGAAATTTAACGTCAGCTCATACGAACCCGCCGGCTGAGTTACGTCAACCTTTGCAGCAAAAGTAACCGTAGTAGAATCTTCATTGGTTGGTGTTGTGTTTGAAAGAATTTCAGAATGACTGACAAAAGGCAGATAGTTCGTGGATGGTAACTTGTATCCCCATTTATTTACAATAAAATCATTTTCCGTGTAGCCTGATGCATTGTTTGGTAAGGTAGCAATGGTGTCGCTCGTGGTAGAATTGACTAGTTCTGTGCCGTTAGCGTCCATATATAATTTATAACCATGAGAATAATTGCTGCCGACTTTGACAGACAAATCTTGGGTGGCGAATACTCCGGATGAAGTAGGGTTAACGTCTAAAATCACAGTGTCAGACGGAATTGTGACTTTGAGTACTGGCTTGATATTCACAGAAAAATCTAACTGTTCTGCATGGGTGTCATTATTTGTTAATAGGATAACCAGGAAAGCGAAGAATAATAATATGGCACTATATATTATATGTAGTGTTAGTCTGTATTTTTTTGTATGTATGATTTGCATTTGACCTCACTTCGTCTTATTTTTTTGTCGGCGCAAATGTTGTAAATACAAAATTGGCACCGCAAGGTGCTACACACAAACATTTTACCAAAGTGGCTCAACGATGAGGTTCCTTACGGTGCCAAGTTTATCGTCGAGCGCGCTTTCGCAAAAGCAAAAGTCCACTTTTAGTAAATTATTTGTATGTAGCATTTTAATTATAACATACTTTTTAAATATACAAAAAATAGTTTTTATGTTAAAATGGATTTATTATGGTGTGTATTGCAGCGTTTATTATATTGGCTCTAATTGGCGTATTTGTCGCTATCATTTCGCTTTTTAAGCCAGAAGTAGGGAAAAAGTACTTAAAAATTTTCAAGAAGTCTTGGGGGTGCCTGTGGAAGAAAGTGCGTTTGCAGAAATGCGAAACAGGCTTTAAAGAAGATGTCAAAAATACCATTCTTAGTCGCGTTATCGTAAAACATCCAAAGTGGGTGAAGCCGCTGTCGGTGGTGATAGAAATCGTTTCAGTGATAATTGTAGTGATTGCAGTCTGGGCGATTTTGACCGCAATTAAGTCACTTCTAGCACTCTGGGCTCTCGGCACGTGCAATGTAACAAAACCTGCCGCTTGCTCTTTTGGCGCTGAAGTCTGTTCAATTGACGAAGAAGAGCCCGACAGTTTTTGGGGAGGAATCGGTAGATGGTTTACTGAGTGGCCAGAGATTATTGAGGCGATACCAGATAAGTTCAAAACTTATAAGGCCGAAGATTATGATTTTAATTATGTTACCGCAAATCCTGATGTCACAGAAAAACCGATTCTGGTAGATATTCTAGATCCAGGTTGTGCGGTCTGTTTGACTTCATACAAGAACCAACACGAAGCAGGCGTATTTGAAAATTATTCCGTACGCATTGTTCCTTACGCGATTCAAGATGCGGATGGCAATTACAAATTCAAAAACTCTGCACTCGTTGTTAAATATATGTTTGCTGTGGAACAAGTCAGGAGCGGCGTTGCAATAAAATTGCTAGATTATATCTTTACTCGCAAAAATCATGATGGCTATTCTTATCAAACAATGTTTAATGAAGATTACTCAGAAGAGCAAGCGAGAGCAAAATTGGAGCAATGGCTGAAAGAGTTAGACTTCGATGATGAGGCAGTTGCGGAAGTTCGTAAAATCGCAGATTATCCGGAAATAGCCGACAAGATGCAGCAGAATCGTGAAATTGTAGAAAATCAGTTGCATGCCAAGGGTATTCCAACGACTATTTATGACGGCAAAAAGCATACAGGTCTCTGGAAGTCTGCGTAACCGCTTAGGCTTAAAATGTTAAATTTACAACACTTTTGGCTTTACCGCTGTTAATTTGGTGGAAAACTTTCATAAAAAGTTCTTGACTTTACGGGCTATCGGATATAATATAATATTAATACTATATTTAGACAGGATGCGAGGTGATGTCTGAAATACCAGAAAAACAAATAAAACGTTTACGCAGCTTGATTGGTGAAGCCGAGACTAACCTTTCTGCTGCAAAAGAATTATTAGTATCTATTTTAGGTGACGGCGAGACGATCGTTGCTCCACGTGATAGCGTTATACCGACTGCGGATGGCAAGATTATTGAAGGAATTTTTGATGGTCAGATTATGATAGGCCCGGACGGTAAGAATTATCCTGTTCCAGCCAACTACGCTTCGAAGTCCAAGTTGGTTGAGGGCGATATTATGAAACTCACCATTACGGAGGACGGCAAATTCTTGTACAAGCAAATCGGTCCAGTGGAGCGCAAGACCGTGATTGGAACTTTGACATATCATGATGATAAATACTATGTAGAAGTAGCGGGTCGCGAGTATCAGATTTTGTATGCCTCCGTTACTTACTTCCATCTTCGCAAAGGCTCGCAAGTTTCTGTAACTATTCCGGCCAATAATGACGATGCTACATGGGCCGCGGTTGAAGCCGCTCTATAAATAGTGCTATAATAAATATATGAAAGCTCTCTATCGGACATACAGGCCGACTAAACTTGCTGATGTTATTGGTCAGGAACAAGTAACGAAGCCTCTCGCTAATTCTATCGGTCAGGGTAAGATTTCTCATGCTTACTTGTTCGTGGGGCCGCGTGGGTGCGGCAAGACCTCGGTGGCCAGAATTCTGGCGCACGAAGTAAATGGGTTTGAGTATAACATTGAAGATGATTATGTAGATATTATCGAGATTGATGGGGCATCCAATCGTGGCATTGATAATATCCGTGAACTGCGTGAAAAAGTTGCGATTGCTCCGACCAGCGGCAAATATAAAGTCTATATTATTGACGAAGTACACATGCTAACGAAGGAGGCATTCAATGCTTTACTCAAAACTTTGGAGGAGCCACCAGAACATGCCATATTTATTATGGCCACAACTGATGCATATAAAGTACCAGTTACAATTACCTCGCGTGCTCAGACCTACACATTCAAATTGGCTACGCCACAAGTAATGTTCGATTACATAAAAAAGATCGTCCAAAAAGAAAAAATAAAAATTACCGACGACGCACTCCAAGTCATTGTGCGTAGAGGAGGTGGCTCATATCGCGATACGCTTTCTCTACTTGATCAAATCTCCACACTTTCTGATGACGAAATAACTAAAGAGACCGTAGTGGGCGTGATGGGGTTGCCTCAAGATGAAAAAATTACAGAACTACTTGAGCAATATGTTTCTGGTGACTTATCTGGAATTTCTGACGTATTGAAAGAATTATTGAATTCTGGAGTAAAGCCAGAGACTATCGCAGAAGAAATGATTTCGCAGATTCTAGCAGAGCCAAAACCAGAGTTGATGCCGTTACTTGCGAAATTACCAGAAATAAAATCTCCATTTGCTGAAGCAAAACTACTTGTTGCACTATGCGCCGGAACCTCATCAGTACAAAAGGCGCCCGCCGCGCAGAGTTCTGTCGCGCCCAAGCAGCAAACTGCTCAGCCGTCTGCACCAGAACCGAAAGCAAAAGACTTTAATCTAGATGGTTTCATTACTGCGGTAGACGCTCTAAATGATGCAATTGGCGCACAAGTGAAAAAGTGTGCCATTGAAATAACGAGCAGTGAATTGCATATTTATCCTAGTAGAAACATTGTCCGAACTATTTTGTCGCGCGACAATAACAAAAAGATTTTAATTGATGCAGCCAATGGACTAAAGGTCGTTATCCACAATGTCGGCGAGAAACCAAATTCTGCCGCGAAGGAAGACCCGCTACTTTCAAAAATTTCTGGTATAATGGGTGGTGAGGTAATAAATGATGGAGGAAACAACCCGTTCTAAACCCAAAGACGGCAGAACGCCACCGCAAGACGTAGTGGCGGAAAAATCTTTGCTGGGTGCGATTTTGATTTCGGATGGTATTTTGCCGGAAGTCCTGACAATTATCCGACCTGATGATTTTTACGACGAGAGACATCGCGCGATTTTTAAGGCGATGAGCGATCTTTACGATCAACACAAGCCGGTAGACCTTTTGACGCTAACTTCAGAACTAAAAACCACCAAGAAACTCAAGGATATTGGCGGAGCGCCATATTTGACGGAACTTTCTAATTTTGTGCCAGCAGCTTCGCACGCAAAGGCCTACGCCGAAATAGTAGAAAAGACTTCCACGCGTCGCAAATTAATCAAAGCCGGTACCGAAATTGCCGAAAAGGCCTATGAAGACGATGCCGAAGCCACAGAGTTGATTGGTGCGGCCGAAAAACAACTTTTTGAGGTGTCTGACAAAATTGTTAAGAGCGATTATACGCCGATTGACCAGTTACTGGCTGATGCTTTTGACCGAATTGAAGAATTACAAAAGAACAAAGGTGCTCTTCGTGGACTTAAGACTGGCTTTCGCGACTTAGACAAAAAAACAGCCGGCTTACAGAAGGGCGATTTGGTGATTATCGGCGCACGTCCAGCAATGGGTAAAACGACATTCGCTCAAAATATCGCCTACAATATCGCAAGCATCAACAAACGTGGTGTGCTATTTTTCTCAATGGAGATGGGCGCGAATGAAATCGTCGACCGTATGATTTCGGATGTATCTGGCGTAAATAACTGGAACATTCGCACTGGCAATGTTACGGACGAAGAATTCGCGCGTATTGGTGATGCGATGGCGGAAATGGACGAAATACCAATCTATATTGACGATACGAGTTCAATGACGATTATGGAACTGCGCAACAAAGCGCGTAGAGCAAAGCACGACCATGACATTGGCGTAGTAATCGTAGATTATTTGCAGTTGATTCAGGGAAGTGATCGTTACAAAGGAAATCGTGTACAGGAAGTCACCGAAATTTCGCGTGGGCTCAAAATCTTGGCTCGCGAATTGGAGATACCAGTAGTTGCACTAGCGCAGTTATCTCGTGGAGTAACAGGACGCGACGATCCACGACCGGTGCTTTCTGACCTTCGTGAATCTGGTTCCATTGAGCAAGATGCTGACCTTGTAATGTTTTTGCACCGTCCAGATTACTATCGTCAGAATGATGATAACTATGAAGAAACGCATATTACCGAACTACTAATCGCCAAACACCGTCACGGCGCGGTTGGAAAAATTGAACTTTACTTCCATCCAGAACTGCTACGTTTTATGTCGCTGGACAAAACACGAGAAGAATAATATAATAAGACTTGTGAAGAAAGTTATTATTTCTAAACTCTTTTTATATAAATACCGTTTTATTATTGGTTATGTTATTTTGGGATTATCTTTTGTAGCATTGCTATTTTCATTGCCGATTATTGCGCAGTATGGTTTATCTGAAGCCGAAATGGAGTCGGCCACGAGATCTTATCGATTGAGCATGGATGCGCCACTTAATGGAGACTTGGTAGATTTACCTTATCGCGCATTGCAAAAGATTTCAATTATGTTGCTTGGTTTAACGCCATATGCGATAAAACTACCCAGTATTATTGTCGGGTTATTGCTTGGGCTATTGCTGATTTTGTTGCTCAACCGTTGGTTTAAAAGCAATGTTTCGTTGCTTGCTTCGTGTCTAGTTGTATTGTCTACTCCATTTTTGTTCTTGGCTGGTTCTGGTACGCCTCTCATCATGTTAGTCTTTTGGCCAACATTACTACTCTGGCTCGGTTCCAAAATTCAAGGTGAAAAGCGACCAAAACCATCATATTGTTTCTTGTTCGCAATTGCATTGCTCTTTGCGATTTTTACGCCCTATATGATATATTTTGCGATATTTTGCGTATTCTTCGTGTTTTTGCAACCGCATCTACGTTTTATCGTCAGAAGTTTACCAAAATTACCGCTTGCTTTGACGGGTATATTGGTCGTTGGTGGAATATCAGCGTTGATATTGAATGTCGTGAACCATCCAAATACAATTATGGAGCTTTTGTTCGCTACCAATTATGGAATCTCGCAGTTTTTCCCAAATATCGGCAGCGGATTAACACCACTGTTTTCTTGGCGCGGAACATACGAGAGTGTGTTCTTGGCTCCACTAATCAGCCTACCAATTTTTGCTTTGGCGCTAGTTGGGTTATTTTCAACTACTAAAGGCTTCTTTGCTTCACGCAATTCTATCGCATCGCTTTTGATTGTTTTTGGGTTGATTATTGCAGGATTTAACCCACGGGCGGTCGTATTCTTGATTTTGCCGCTATCTATATTAGTGGCACACGGTCTGAAGTATATTCTAGAAAAGTGGTACGGACTCTTTCCCGAAAATCCATATGCGCGGGTGGCGGCAGCGATACCGTTGTCCATCTTGTTTGGTATCATTATTGTTCCAGCGCTTCTGCAGTATATTTATGGCTATCGTTATAATCCAAGTGTAGCAACGGAGTTCTATTATGATTTACCGATTATTCGGGAAAAGTTGGACGGACAAGTGTTACTCGTGAAAGATAATTACGATTTTTACAAAATTTTGGAGGGATCTACGAATCTGATGGTGGTAGACAGTATAACAGAAGGTCAGTGTGCAAATCTTGCAATTTTGCGCGGTCGTGATGAATCTGGGAAATGCGCTCTTTCTCAAATAATTACATCGCCAATGGCTGAAGATTCTGATATAATATATCTATATACTGAAAAAGGAGAATAGAATGGGACAGAGAATGGACCAAATGAAGCTTCTAAACGAGCTTCGTAAAGCACAAAAAGAACTCAAGAACGAAATCGTAGAAGTTGAAGCCGGTGACGGCGCAGTGGTTGTGCAGATTAACGGCGAACTCAAAGTAAAGAAGGTCACGATAGATCCAGAAAAGATTGACCTTGACGATATTCACGAACTAGAGCGTTGGATTGAGAACTGTATGCGTGATGGCTTTGCCAAAGCACAAGAAATCGCAACCGACAAAATGAAACCTTTGATGGGTGGTCTTTCTGGCCTTGGACTATAGAAATGCTTCCAAAGGCTTTGTTGAACGTCATAGATGCACTTGGCGCCTTGCCTGGAGTGGGCTCACGAACCGCAGAGCGGTATGCTTATTTTCTTTTTAAGTCTGATCCACAGATTTCAGAAAACATTTCTTCGGCACTAGCGGGCCTTCATGCTGGAATTAAATATTGCCCGGTGACTTTTGCTTTGATTAGTGCTGATGAGGATTTTTCACCACTGTACACTGATCCGGAGCGCGACAAGACGACGGTTCTCGTTGTAGAAGAACCGTTAGATATTTATGCGATAGAGCAGGCTAAGGCTTTTTCTGGAACTTATCACGTGCTTGGAGGAGCGATTTCGCCAATTGATGGTATCACTCCCGACCAATTGCATATCAAAGAATTGGTAAAGCGCACCGAAGATGATGATGTTAAAGAGATTATTATAGCAACTAACCCTTCGGTGGAAGGTGAGTCTACTGCACTGTATTTGGAAAAAATTCTTCATTCTGCCAAGCCTAGCCTAAAACTAACCCGATTAGCGCGTGGTTTGCCACTTGGCGTAGATATCTCGTATGCGGACCAAATTACGATTTCGGCAGCACTAGAGAATCGCACGAATTTGTAAAAGCAAATCATTTAACTATAACCAGGCGCGTATGATATAATTAGGTTATGAGCAGGAACCTAAAGGTGCGAATTATTGTTGGTATCGGGATGTTAATCGTTGCTGTGGTTTCACTTTATACTTTTAATGGTTTTCCGTTCAAGATTCTCTATACTTTGTTTGCGCTAATGGCGGCCATTGAGCTGTTTAGTTTTTTTACAAAAAAAGTCACGACGCTAGGAATGATTCTGGCGGTTATTGAATTGATTTTTCTGGTGGGAAGCATCATATTTATGACGCGGACGGACTTGCACGACTTTTGGTATATCGTGCTTGGTGTCTGTGGTTATGATACCTGTGCGTATATCTTTGGAAAATTGTTCGGTGGGAAAATTTTCGGCAAATCACGTCCATTCCCATCCATATCCAAAAACAAGACGTGGGAAGGAACGATATTTGGTATTGTTTGTTCGATGTTGGCCGTAGGAGTCTATATGGCTGTCACCAAGGAAGATGATCTATTTTTCTTGTTTTGCGGACCGCTGGCAGTAATTGGCGATTTGTTTGAGAGTTACTTGAAGCGACAATTCCACGTCAAAGATTCCAACGAAATTGTGTTCAAATTAAAGTTTTTCCGTGGACTGGAATACCTGGTAGGAGGTTCGGAAGGGCACGGCGGTTTTTTGGATAGACTTGACTCTATCGCATTTGCGTCATCAGTATTGCTATTGCTCGGATATATCTTCTAGGGGTACGATTTTATGCAGTTGCGACGTAGCTAGCGAATGATGAACCATGCGACATTAAACAATGTTACGACGATGATCTACTTTCCAGGCGCGAACTTTGGCAAACTTGGCGGCTAGAACATCAGTGGACCACTTGTCACCCAGCATGACTGTTTCTTCGGGCCTGAAGTGATATTTTTTCATAGCCTCGGTAAGTTTGGTGGAGACTGGCTTTTTTGCCCACCAGACACAAGGAATATCGAGAGGCTTGCAGAATTTCTTCATCATTTTTTTGCGACCGTTGTTGGAGATCACGACGATTTTGACTCCGGCTTTTTTACATTCGGCAACCCAGTCGTGGAGAGCGTCAGCCGGTTCTTTCTCGGAATGGAGACGAAGTGTATTATCTAAGTCGCATAACAAAAGTTTGACGTTTTCTTTTTTGAGTATTTCAGGAGTAACATCTTCAAAGCGTTCAAATTTTTTGTTAGCGTGTAATAGGCACATATATTATATTTTAGCACAAAATAAGGTATAATATATACATGTATCAAAAATTTTCTGAGTTTATTAAGGATAAGAAGACAATTTGTGTTATTCAAGCAGAAAATCCAGACGGTGATTCGTTGGGTTCGGCAGTTGCGCTAGATTATTTGCTGAAAGACCAAGAGGTCAGTATGTACTGTCCGATTGACATTCCGAAATATTTACATTATTTTGAAGATTGGTCTAGGGTGACGGAAGATTTTGACTACCGCGCTGACGGATATATTATTGTGGATACGGCGGCGACTGTGTTATTGTCAAAACTATTGGAAGACACTGCGATTAGAAATAGGTTGTACACGGCGCCTGTATTTGTAATAGACCATCACGAGACGGAAGACGACTTGGACTTCCCACACGAGAGTATTATAGAAGACCGTCCGTCGTGCACAGAGTTGATTTATGATATCGCAAAAGACCAAAAAATGGAGATAACAAAGCCCGCAGCAGAAGCAATTATGCAGGGAATTATGTCTGACACTCTAGGGCTCACCAGTTCGTCTGTGACTGCGCATACTTTCCGGGTAATGGCAGAACTAGCAGAGTGTGGCGCCGTAATCAGCGTGCTTGAAGAAAAACGTCGCGAATTTATGAAAAAATCTCCGCGCATTTTGGACTACAAGGCAGATTTAATTCATCGTATAGAGTATGCGCTTGACGGTGCACTGGCGACTGTACATATTCCTTGGGAAGATATTCAGGAATATTCCGACGAGTACAACCCGAATGTTTTGATTCTGGAGGAATTGCGGCTGGTGGAGGGCGTGCGAGTGGCAGTTGCGGTAAAGACTTATCCGGATGGCAAAGTCACTGGTAAGATTCGCTGCTCTTCGGATGCGCCAGTAGCAGAGGCGATCGCTGGATATTTTGGCGGTGGTGGTCATCAATATGCCGCTGGGTTTAGAACTTATGATATGAGCTACGATGATGTAGTGGCAGATTTAGTAAAAATTGTACCAGGTTTATTGGAAGGAGCTGCAAATGAGTAGTAAACTGACGCATGGATTATTTAACCGTCCACTAAAACTAACAAAGACGCATGATGTCTGTCCGAGTGGCCAGCCGGAGTTGACTGTGATATTTTTGCATGGTATTGCCTCTGATTCTTCGACATTCAACAGCGCATTATCATATCTGGAAGGAACGAAATCTCTACAAAATATCCGTTTTGTGGCATACGATTTACTCGGCGCAGGGCAGTCTTATAAATCTGATAAATTGAATTATGATTTTACGGAACAACTTTTTGCACTGGAGAATGCAATTAATGATTTGAAATTAAAGACGCCTGTGGTGCTGGTCGGGCATTCAATGGGCACGATGATCGCGACGCGCTATGCCGACACGCATCGTCGCACAGTAAAGAAGTTGATTTTGATTTCGGCGCCGATTTATCGCGAAGAGGACGTAAAGAATCCGATGTTTGAAAAGGCTTTGGACGGTTTTCGGGCTGCAGTTTCGAGCAAGAACAAAGACATCCTAACAGACAAAGCATTCAACAATGAGTTGAAAAATATCGTTTCAAATCCAAACAACTACAGTTTCTTGCGCCGTTTGACAAAACCTACAGTGTTGATTTATGGTGATATGGACACGATTATCGCGCCATTTAATATACCGGGTATTTTGAAATTGAATCCAAACATTACCGCCATAAAAACTAGTGGCGGACACAGCGTGTCGCGTGATAAATACATAAAGTTGGTCGAGATTCTGGAGAACACCGTAAATGAAACTAAATAATACTCTGACGCGAAAGTACGAAGAATTCAAGCCACTCGGCGACGTTGTAAAAATCTATACTTGCGGACCAACTGTCTACAATTTTCAGCATATTGGCAATTATGCGGCGTATGTTTATTGGGATCTGCTAGTGAGAACTTTGCGAGCGGATGGCTACAAGGTAAAGCGCGTACTCAACTTCACCGACGTAGGGCATCTGGTGTCAGACGGCGACGAAGGCGAAGACAAATTAGAAAAAGGTGCAGCGCGCGAAGGTCGCAGCGTATGGGAAATCGCCAAGTTCTACGGTGATGATTTTCTGCGGAATTATGATGCATTAGAACTGCTGCGGCCAGACGTGATAGCACACGCGACCGATTACGTAGAGGCAGACATGCGCGCAGTGGACGAGATGACCAAGAACGGTTTTACTTACGAAACAGAAGACGGCGTGTATTTTGACACAGCGAAATTTGACAAATATGCAGAGTTCGGTAGGTTGGACTTGTCTGGGTTGCAGGCCGGAGCGCGCGTCGGGTTTTCCAACGAAAAGCGCAACGCTTCGGACTTTGCAGTCTGGAAGTTTATCAAGCCGGGCGAGAAGCACGCGATGCGCTGGGACTATCTAGGCCGCCCTGGATATCCGGGTTGGCACTTGGAGTGTTCAACGATTATTCACGAAGAACTAGGCGAGCCGATAGATATTCACACTGGCGGAATAGACCACATCCCAGTGCACCACACCAACGAAATCGCGCAAACTTTCGCTATGAGTGGGCGAGCGCTCGCAAAATACTGGCTACATTGTAATTTTATTACGATAGACGGAGAAAAAATTTCCAAATCGCTCGGGAATGTCTACACCTTGGACGATCTCGCGGAACGTGGATTCTCGCCAATGGACTACAAAATGTGGGTATTACAGGGTCATTACTCTGGCACGCGAAACTTTACTTTTGAAAGCCTGGATGCCGCGCGCGCTAGGAGATTAGCCTGGCGGAATCGCATTGCTATGTGCCGGCAGGGAATTGACGACACTTCTGATGGAGCGTACGAACGTACACTTGCAGCAGTAAATGACGATCTTAATTCCGCGGAAGCCTTTGCCGTAATTGATAATTCTCGGTTGTCACTCAGCGACTGGAAAAAGATAGACGAGTTGTTTGGACTAAGGTTGGTTGCAGACACGCCTGATATTGCGGAAGAATACTACGCACTCCTAAAAGAACGTGCCGAGGCGCGTGCAAAGAAGGATTTTACCAAATCTGATGAGATTCGCGACAAACTCGCGCTTGCTGGAATCAGCGTGAAAGACACCGCAGATGGGCAGGTGTGGGGATATTTGAGGTAGAAATTTTGGAGAATGTAGAGAAGATGGCGTCAACTCCAAGTGCGTGGTTTAGTGGTTCTGCAGCACAAATAGTAATGTTTGCGCGGTGTGAGGTAACCATTAAACGGTTGTTCTAGGTGACTAGGTTGCCAGAAAGGATGATTAAATGACCTTACAGATTAGTCTTATAAGTATCATAATTTCTAGGCGGAAATCCGCACCAAAGAAAAAATCTAACTAGCATTGCTAGTTAGATTAACCCAAACAGAAAGGCGTTTCCTAGAGGCGCTTTTCTTATGTTTATATTGTAACACTAACACTGCGAAACAACAAGAGTACTAAGTGATGCTATGCAGCCTTTATATGATGATAATTTGCATTACTGAGTTCGGTAACTTTATATTATCCGTAATATCTTTGTAGGAAATCTTGTTTGTAAGAGTCGTAGTTTCCGTTGTCGATAGAATCGCGAATTCTGTCTACGGTCTGGACAACGAAATGTTCGTTGTGGATGCTGGCGAGGATTTTGGCGGTGATTTCGTCGGTGCGGAAAAGATGATGCAAATACGCCCTAGTGTAATTACGACAAAGTTCGCAGTCGCAGTCTGGCATCAATGGAGTGAAATCATTTTTGTATTTTGCGTTCTTGATGTTGATGCGGCCGTCTAATGTGTAGAGCGAGCCGTTCCGCGCCATGCGAGTAGGACCAACACAATCAAAAGTATCGCAGCCGTTCTCAGCGCCCACGAAAAGGTCTATCGGTTCTTGGCCCATGCCGAGCAGGTGGCGAGGTTTGTTTTCTGGCAAAATGTTGTTAACGATATGGAGCATTTCAGCCATGCCGTCAGCGGTGAATACGCCGCCGATACCAAAGCCGTCTACGGGTTGGGAGGCTGCGAAACGGGCAGATTCGGCGCGTAGGTCGTTGAACGAACCGCCTTGCACGACGGCATAGAGATATTGTTCCGTTTTGGGGTGGTCAGAACAGTCCTGCTCGGGCCGCTCCGGGCCGCTCGGCCAAGTCTTAGGTCCTTCGGATAACATATTCCGCCCACCCACCATTTTGCCAAGCAATTTCTGATGCTCGGCGACACAGCGTTCCAACCAACGATGTGTGCGCTCCATAGCCTCTTTCATGTCATCGTAGTTATCTGATTTTGCTAGATGATCAAACGCCATATGAATATCAGCGCCGATACTCCATTGTGCTTGCATAGATGATTCTGGCGTCATTTCTAGTTTGTCGCCGTTGATGTGAGACTTGAATCTGGCACCCTGTTCGGTGATTTTGACGTCTGGTAATGAAAAAATCTGAAATCCACCCGAGTCGGTAAAGGTCGGGCCGCGCCAAGAAGAAAACTCCGCCAGTCCGCCGGCGTTTCTAATGAGTTCGGCACCCGGCGTCAATACTAGATGGTAAGTATTGGCGAGAATCGCTTGCGAGCCAAGGTCGCGCATTTGTTGCATAGTTAGCGCCTTGACCGCAGCGCGCGTAGCAGCGCCGACAAATGCCGGAGTATGAATATCGCCGTGTGGCGTATGGATGACGCCGGTGCGAGCGAGACCGTTTTTGGTTATAATGTCATATTTTAGCATATAAACATTGAGTCTCCGTAACTTAGGAAATTGTATTTTTCTGCAACGGCATGGTCGTAGGCGTTGTGTAAGTGTTCCCATCCAGCAAAGGCGGAAGCGAGCATCAGAACGGTAGATTTTGGTGCGTGAAAATTTGTCAGGAGCGCGTCGACAATTTGGAATTCAAATCCAGGATAAATAAAAATATCGTCTTCGCCTTCGGTCTTGCCGGTCTTCGCATAATATTCCAGAGTACGCGCTACGGTGGTGCCGAGAGCAATAATGCGGCCACCCGCTGTCCTTGCATTATTGATAGCCTCTATCGTGTCATCTGGAATATGATACCACTCTGAGTGCATGTGATGGTCTTCAACCTTGTCGCTGCGGATAGGCAGGAAAGTGCCGAGACCGACGTGGAGCGTGAGATATTTAACAATTACACCTTTGGCGCGGAGTTTGTCTAACAATTCTTCGGTCATATTAAGGCTAGCGGTAGGAGCGGCGGCGGAGCCCATATGCTTGGCCCAGACAGTTTGATAACGTTTTTTGTCTTCTTCGGTTGCGTCGCGATGAAGATATGGCGGCAAGGGAACGGTGCCGTATTTCTCGGCTAGTTCAGCGAGCGGCGTATCTGACGAGACCTCAGCAATGCCGTTGCCAAGAATGCGTTCGATCGAAACAGTTGCACCGGCCCTCGCGCTATATTCATCGTTATTTTTTTCTAAAACAAAAAGTACATCGCCATCATGGAGTTTGCCGCGATACATCACGCGCTCAGGTTCGTCGCCGTGACGTTCTAAAACGACCAGTTCGCGCTTGCGACCGTCTGGCAATTCGCAGAATAAACGCGACTGCATTACACGGGTATCATTTAATATAATCACATCACCTGGGTTTACAAAGTCTGCTAGATCCTTGTAATAACTATCTTTCGTGGCGCCAGTTTTGCGATCCAAAACAAGCAAACGCGTGGTGCCTCGCACTTTTGGTGGGAACTTCGCGATGCGCTCTTCTGGCAAATTATAATTATAATCAGAAACTAACATGTCTATATATTATACCATATTTCTCATCTTTATGAAAACGTGGCTTTACGCTTCGCTCTGACTTTTGTCTCGCAAAATCTGTTTTTTGTAACGATCTTCTTCGGAGAAAATACAGCCGCAGTATTTTTGCATATAAAGTCCTAGTTCGCGCGCTTTGGTCTGGCCTTCGCGGTAGCCGACACGAAAATCGCGGTAGATGAATTCCACACCGCTCATCGCCGCCAATTGCTCGCAGAGCGCTTTTAGTTCGTCGTGTTTTTGATATGGCGAGACGAGCAAGGTAGTCGTAAAAGCATCATAGCCGTGTTCGGCGGCATAACGCACGGCTTCCGTGAGACGTTTGACATAACAATATTTAACGCAACGATTTTCCAAATCTTCTAAAGATTTTTGGCAGTGCTCTACTAGGCCGTATTCTTCTTTGATGATGATTTTGGCGCCGACTTTCGCGGCGTAATCTTTGAGACAGTCACGACGGGTTTTGTATTCTATGTATGGATGGATGTTTGGGTTGTACCAAAAAATTACCGGCTCAATTCCTTCGGCGCGAAGAGAATCTATACAATATACGCTGCACGGAGCGCAGCAAGTGTGCATTAAAACTTTTTTCATTATTCAAAAACTGTGTTATAATTATATCATAAAAGGAGGCTTATGGCTAAGACAATAGAGACAGATCTTAGGACGTTTGTAAAATTCTGGCTAGTTCCGTTGGGTATCGGGATTGCTATTTTTGTGATTTATCAGGCTTTGACTGGACTTATTATCATCGGGATTTCAATTTTCTTGGCTTTGGCATTAAAGCCGCTAGTGCGCTGGGTAAACAACTTATTCAAGAAAATGTTTGGTGCCGAGAAAAAACATCAGACACTTTCTGCGGCGCTCGCATATTTAATTGTTGTCTTGGTAATTGGTACGATTATTGCAATTGTCGGGCCGGTCGTGGTAAATGAAACCTCCAAGTTTATCCATCATTTTCCGGAAACGTTTGAAAATACCTTTGGCGGTTGGGAAGGAGTCAATGCCTTTGGTCGCAATTTTGGTATTTCCGATCTTCACGCTGAAATTACCAATGCGTTAAATTCTTTGTCCAACAACTTACTGGGCATCTTGGGTAATAATTTGCTTTCAAGTGTTAGCAGTATAGCCGACATCGTGATGAAGGTGGTTTTGATTTTGGTTCTCACGTTGCTATTCTTGCTGGAAGGACCAGAACTGCTCGACAACTTCTGGAAAAATATTGCCGCATCCGAAGACAACAAAAAATCAGTCGGTGTGGCAAGGAATGTCTTGTCAAAGATGGCAAATGTAATCTCTACTTACGTTTCACGTCAGGTAATTATCGCTGCGCTTGATGGTTGTGCGTCTGCACTAATTGTCTTTATCTTGTCTCTCTTCATGGGGAATGTAGAATCATCGATTGCGATTCCGATGGGGTTGATTACAATGTTATTCTATTTGATTCCAATGTTCGGACAATTTATTGGCGGTACCTTGGTGACGGTGATACTGTTTTTCTCCAACCCAGTTGCGGCGGTGATTTTCGCTATAATATATATAGTATATGCACAAATCGAGAACAACGTCATCTCGCCGAAGATTCAGGGAAGCGCATTGAACCTTCCTGCTGTGGCGATTCTGTCTGCGGTGATTATCGGTATGTATATGTTTGGGTTGCTCGGTGCTATCGTGGCAATTCCGATTGCTGGCTGTATTCGTGTACTCGTGGATGAATATCCAAAAATTAAAGCCGCAAGAAAACAATAAATGAAGCCAAAAAGTCATAAAAACCTGAAGAAGATTTTGTTGACCTTAGGTTTTGTTGCGCTAAATGTTGCAGTAATTGCCATTACGGCGGTGAACGAATTTGGCAACTCGCGCGAAGCGGTGGAGTTATCGGAAGTACATATTAAATGGTGGCTGTTAATTCCGGCGGTGCTGTGTTTCGTGATCGCGATTACACTCGAAATCGGCAAGTATGCGTTAATGATTCGTAAGATGGCGCCAAAAATCGACCGAAACAAAGGCTGGAAACTTGCCAGACGGACGGTGTTGCTAGGTAGATATTATGACAACATCACGCCAGCAGCAGTAGGTGGACAACCATTCCAGATTTATTATTTGCGCAGGAACGCTGGAATAGCAACTGGTCTCGCAACGACGATACCGATTTTTGGTATGATTTCTTTGCAAATCGCTTTCGTGATTATTGCGATACTTTGTTTTCTTTTTGGAAATGTGATGCAAGAAAATCCTGCGCTGGCCGTTACGGCGTGGTTTGGTTTGTTGTTCTATGCTTTTTGGCCAGTAACTATCGGTATGGCAACTTTCTTTCCAAAAGTTACGACCAAAATCGTGCAACTCATCATTAAATTTTTCGCAAAAATTCACATTATTAAAGATCGCGATAAGTCACTTGAAAAAACCGAGCGCGAGATCGGCGAATATGTACACTCAGTGAAATTAATTCTGAAAAAACGCGGTCTTTTCCCGGCAACAATTGCAATTTCGTTGGTATTTAATATACTGACGGCGTCAATTCCGTATTTCTTGTTAACTGCTTTTGGTGGACAAATGGATTTTATGCAGTGCTTCGTATTGACGACCGCGGTGATGTCTGCCGTCTACTTCATCCCGACACCTGGTAATTCTGGCGCGGCAGAGGGAACTTTCTATATAGTGTTTTCTGCTTTGTCACGAGGCTATGTATTCTGGGCTATGCTATTTTGGCGTTTTTTGTCATATTATATATATATTATAATGGGACTAATTACTTATTCTTCTATGCAAATAGAAAAGCGACGAGCCCGCGGAGGGAAGAATGCGAAAAAATAAATTATTGCTGCTTGGGCTGACGTTTGTAATTGTTGCTTTTTTGACTTGGTTTGTAGTTAGTATTGTTACTATGGACACAGAGTTAAAACTCGTAGTTGATTATAGTTTGCCTAGCGGAAATGATCTAAACGGAACTTCGCAGATTGACTATAGTAATTATGCTGTAGCAATAGATGGCTTAGTGGTTGACAAAAAGAACGACGATATTCAGCCGACCGCTAGTACAGCGAAAATGATTTCTGCACTTGCCGTTATGCGAGAAAAACCTTTTAATCTTGGCGAAAGTGGTGAAACAATTACTATAACTAACGATTTTTATGATTTATATGATTGGTATTACAACAACAATGGTTCAAACACGCGCGTGGAAGTTGGCGAAGAAATTAGCGAGTATGACGCCTTGGCTTCAATGCTACTAGCATCCAGCAACAATATGGCCGACACGCTTGCGATTTGGGCTTTTGGTTCGTTAGAAAACTACCAAAAATACGCGACGGATATGTTGCATGAAATGGGAATTACGAACACCGAAATCGGTCCGGATGCTAGTGGCTATAATGCAGGAACCACCAGTACGGCGGAAGATTTGGCAAAAATTGGCTATTATGTGATGAAGGAGCCTATTCTCGCTGAGATTGTCGGTACAAAGTATCATGATGTGCCGGTGGCGGGAACCATAACTAATACAAATGGTTTACTCGGCGAGAATCGCATAAACGGAATTAAGACTGGATATATCGGTGACGCATCAGGATATTGTCTAATTTCTGGTTACGACGAAGACGGGCATATTATTACGGTTGCCTTGCTCGGTGCACCGACGCGCCGTACTTCTTTTGACGATAGTCTGGATATAATTAAAAAACTTCAGTCAGCGATAAAATCGGAACAAATTTTGGGACAAGACCAAACTGTCGCGCACTACGAAAGTTGGTGGAGTGAAGATATGCCGATTCGGACCGATAGCCCGATTAGTATATTAAACTGGGATACAGAACAAAAATCTTTTGATGTCTCGATGGACGAAGAAAAAGGAAGCCTCGCAATCAGGGTTGGCAATTCTGATTACGAGACAAACGTTACCGCGAAAAACTACCAGGGCGCGCCAACATTGTTGGATAGGATTAAGCACGTTTTTGGTTGGAAATACGAGAAAAGTCAAAGCGCCGCTTCTGATGTTAAAGAAGAAGCAAAAGACGAAGAAGAAGTGAAAGAAAAGACAGCTGAAGAGATTTTGGCCGAGGAGAATGCGAAGTTGCACGCGATAACCAATGCCGCGTCAGATAATCCCACAATTGGTTTTGGCTATTTAATGTTGGTCAATCCTAATTTTACAGTAGATACAGATTTTATTGCTGCGCGCAGAGAAGAACTCGTGAGCATTTCTGAGTTATACGGAATAGTGGAGGGTAACCCTTATAACGGTGATAACTTATTAGACCCAGAAGCAGCGACACATATCAATGATATGGTAAGAGCATACGAAGCAGAATATCCTGGTCATACGTTGGAGACGCGTTCATGTTTCCGCGCACGTGGCACCACTTGTGGGAGACTTTGTGCGGCCACCGGAACAAGTGATCACCATACTGGACTAACTTGCGATTTGTTGGACCCAGTTTATGGCACTTCGCTCGATACAGATACCTACGACCAGCATATTGACTGGCAATGGTTGCGCGCTAATTCGTACAAATATGGCTTTATTGATAGGTTCCCATACGAATGGGCCGGTGGACCGATGAGCCAGCCAGCAAATGTAGATGAAAATGGTTCCACTGGACTGTTTGAAACGTGGCATTACCGTTTCGTAGGTATAGATGCCGCGACAGATATTGCAACGGGTAAATACAATGGTGGCGAGTACGATTCTTTGGAACATTATCTGAAGGCGCGTGGGCTAATAACCGATTTGAAAAACGGGCACTAAGTTGGTATAATTAAATATATGTTTAAACTCTTGAGATATTTGAAGCCTTATTGGTGGCAAGTCATCTTGCTCCTTTTGGCCACTGCTGTGCAGGTTTATACTACTTTGCAATTGCCTGCTATAATGGCAGACATTATTAATCACGGCATCGTGATGGGCGATATGGACTCTATTTGGAGGAGCGGCGGAATAATGATTGCGTTGGTATTAGTTTCTGCAGTTGCTTCTTTTGTGGCGAGTTTTTTCTCGGCGAGAGTTGGTGCATATTTTTCACGCGATTTGCGCGCAAGTGTGTTTTCCAAGGTGCTTTCTTTTAATCTTTCCGATACAAAGAATTACAGTACGGCATCTTTGATTACTCGCACGACTAATGACGTTAATCAGGTTCAGTCAGTAATTACGATGATGCTTTCAATGATGTTGAGGGCGCCGTTGTTTTGTATTATAGCATTAGTGATGGCGATACAAACTGCGCCTGACATGAGCTGGATAATCGCAATTGGCGTTGTTGCAATTCTGTTTGTCGTAATTACAATTATGGCGTTGGTAATTCCAAAATTTAAATTATTCCAAAAACTTATTGACCGTATTACTTTGCTTACGCGCGAGAACTTGACAGGACTTCGCGTGATTCGTGCATTTAATAATCAAGAAATTGAGACGAAAAAATTTGACAAGACCAATGACGAATTAACAAGACTTTTGATTTTTATTGATAAATTAATGGAATTAACAAACCCGTTGATCAATATCATATTTAACGGTACGGCTTTGCTGTGTTCATGGGTGGGCATTTCGTTACTCACAAAAGATTATTCATATCTTGGTAATATGACAGCATTCGCGCAATATGTGAGCAACGTTATGTTATCTTTCTTGATGCTCTCTATGCTGTTCGTGATGTTGCCGCGCGCTAACGTATCGGCAGAGAGAATTAATCAAGTATTAAAAACTCCGAACAAAATTCACTGGAAAAAATCTACCGTCGGAATGCCAGAAAAGAAGGCTTCGGTGGAATTCAAGAACGTAGACTTTTGTTATCCGGATGCGGCCGAGAAAGTGCTGAGTAAAGTCTCCTTCAAAGCGGTCGCTGGCGAAACCACAGCATTTATTGGTTCTACTGGTTCTGGTAAATCCACTTTGATAAATCTTGTGCCGAGATTTTACGAAGCGACAGACGGCAATATATTGATTGACGGACTGAATATTCGTGATTTCTCACAGGACGATTTGATGGGTAGAATCGGCCTAGTGCCTCAACGCGGCGTGTTGTTTGCAGGGACGATAGCGTCAAACATCAGATTTGGCGCGCCAAATGCAAGTCTGGAGGACGTAAAAAAGGCTGCAACGATAGCACAAGCGAAAGATTTTATTGAAAGATTACCAGACAAATACAAATCACACATTGCGCAAGGTGGCACGAACGTATCCGGCGGGCAAAAACAACGTTTGTCTATCGCGAGGGCCATCTGCAAAAAGCCAGACATATTTATCTTTGACGATTCCTTCTCGGCATTAGATATGAAAACTGATGCAAAGTTGCGCGAAGCCTTGAAAGAAGTAACTGGCGATGCGGTAGTATTAATAGTAGCACAACGCGTTTCCACGATTAAAGATGCTGATCAAATTGTAGTTTTAGACAACGGCAAGGTGGTTGGCAAAGGCAGACACTACGAACTCGTGCTGAACTGTCCGATTTATCAGAGTATTGTACAGTCACAACTGTCGGATAAAGAGTTCAAGTCTGAGTTGGCAAAAGCAGAAAAGGAGGTGAGTAATGCATAATGATACACCAACAATGAAGGCAAAGAATTCAAAACTGGCGTGGTCAAAGTTCGCGCATTCGATTAAACCTTACGCCTTTGCAATTATCGTTTCAGTTGTCTTGGCGGTTGGGTCGTCAGTAATGGGACTATTCACCCCGATTATTCTAGGCGATATGACCAACATTGCCGTGGCGACTTATCCGGATATGGACTGGGCAATGCTTGGTAGTAAAGCCATATTAGCAATTGTTCTGTTTGTTGCTTCAGCCATTCTAAACTATGGTCAGGCATACATTCTAGCTGTGGTTTCGGCAAAATACACAAAATCTTTGCGCGAACAGATACTTGCAAAAATCTCACGTTTGCCAATTTCTTATTTTGATAAACATAAATATGGTGATACTTTGTCGCGAATGACGAACGACGTGGACGTTCTGACTACATCTATGTCGCAGGAAATAGCAGACATCTCGCTGAGTCTGACTACGCTAATTGGTACAATGATTATTATGTTAATCATCAGCGTTCCGCTATCAATTGTAGCATTTGTGGCGGTGCCGCTCTCGGTGGTGGTAGTAGGACGAATTACAAGTTTTGCACAAAAGTACTTCCGCGAACAACAGAATACCTTAGGGGTTTTGAATAGCAAAATTGAAGAGGATTATTCCGGACAGGTCGTAATCAAATCCAACTCTTATGAGCCACGCGCTACAGCGGATTTTGGTGCGACAAACGAAAAACTCACCAAAGCCGCCATGAAAGCACAGATTTTCTCTTCGCTTTCGTTCCCGGTCACACATATTTTTACGAATCTTAGTTATGTAGCGATTTGTGTGCTTGGTGGTAAATTTGTATTGGACGGGGTGATAAATATCGGTAGTATCCAGGCCTTTATCCAATACGTCACTAGATTTAATCGCCCGATTACAGAAATCGCATCAACGACATCTACGATTCAGTCGCTGTTGGCTGCAAGTGAGAGAATTTTTGAGTTCTTAGGTGAAACCGAGGAAGATCCAGACTATGAAGATTCACGAACGATAGCAAAAGTAAAAGGTGCGGTAGAATTCCATGATGTATCGTTTAGTTATATTAAAGATACTCCGGTAATTAAGAATTTCTCGGTCAAAGTAGAGCCTGGGATGAAGGTGGCGATTGTCGGCCCGACTGGTGCCGGAAAGACAACTATTATTAACTTGCTGATGCGTTTCTACGAGCCAAACTCTGGATATATTACGGTGGATGGCGTGCCAACACGAGAAATGAAGCGCGCAGACGTGCGTTCGCTTTTCGGTATGGTTCTCCAAGATACCTGGCTATTTAGCGGGACGGTAGAGGAAAACTTACGTTACGGCAACAAATCTGCAACGATAGAGCAAATCAAGCAAGCCGCGAAGGCAAGCAATGTGCATCACATAATTGAAGCATTGCCGAACAATTACAAAACCATGATTTCGGAAGACTCGGATAATATTTCTGCAGGCGAAAAACAACTTATTACTATCGCGCGCGCAATGGTGGCTGACCCGCCAATGATGATTCTGGATGAGGCAACTTCTAATGTGGACACGCGTACAGAACAACTAATTCAAGATTCTTTTGAGAAGTTGACCAAAAATCGCACTTCATTCGTAATTGCGCACCGGTTGTCTACAATTCGCAATTCAGATTTGATTCTAGTAATGCGCAACGGTAATATCGTAGAACAAGGAAATCATGAACAACTACTGCGCAAAAAAGGTTTTTACGCGGAACTATACAATTCGCAGTTCGCGGAGAACTAAAACCTACCAAACAATTTCGGTCATGCCGTTTTGACGCAGGAATTCATTGGTGCGACTGAAATGATGGTTGCCAAAAAATCCGGCGTAGGCTGAAAGCGGCGAAGGGTGCGGCGATTCCAAGACTAGGTGTTTAGTCTGATCGATCAGTGATTTTTTGTTGCGTGCATCGCGACCCCACAAGATAAAGACTAGATGTGGACGAGTTTCATTTAAATATTTGATGACTTCGGTCGTAAAGGTTTCCCAACCTTTGCCGCGGTGCGAACCGGCCTTGTGCGCCTCAACCGTCAAAACTGTATTAAGTAATAAAACACCTTGTTTTTGCCAGTTGCGCAGACTGCCAGTTTTGTTTGCGTGACCGCCAATGTCATTGTCTATTTCTTTATAGATATTCACAAGTGATGGCGGAATGGGTTGCGAATTTGGGACAGAAAATGCCAGACCTTCTGCCGCACCGGGCGTATGATATGGATCCTGGCCAAGAATTACAACTTTTACTTCGTTTAAATCTGTCGCAAAAGCTGAAAATACCAAAGATTTTTTGGGATAAATAACTTTTTGTTCATATTCAGAATGCAGAAAAGCAGACAACTCTTTGAAATATGGCTTGTCAAATTCTGACTTTAAAAACGGTTTCCAACTATCGTGCATATATATATTATATGATATTAAACAAATATTTTAAGGTTTTAGTTTGTTTTAAGGTTGAAGTTATAAAATTAGTTCATAAGGAGAAATATGGAAGATACTAATAATACAGAACAAATTGCAAAAAATAATACGCGCCAGGTCGCGACGGATGAAAACACAAATTCGGATTCCAGCGACACGCTTGACGCAACACGACCAGAAATGCCGGAAAACATGGAAGAGAATGGCATGATGGCCGGCCCGATGGGCGGTGGTTTCCCGGGAGAGATGACCACGACAACCGTAGCAACAGAGAGCGACCCATGGCTAGTGCCGATGGTGGCAACCAGCATTATTTCTGGCGTGATGATTTTGTCCGCCGTTGCGGTATGTCTCACGATTTTCTTTACAAGAAAGAAAAATTAAATCCATTGCGATAAACGCTTATACTCTGCAGAACTTTTATCGTACGACGACAGAATATCCTCCACATAAGTTTTGCCGTTCGCGAGATTAAGAGTTTCCACTTCCGGCACCGAAGTGAGTAAACGGATGATGGCTTCGTCCGTTTCCACATTCGTCATTGAATGCTTCGGGTCGGAAGAATGAGAATGGACACGCAGTTCTTTGTAAACGAAGCGTTTGATGCCGGCTTGTAGACAATATTTGAGACAGTTTTCACAAGTAGCAACACGATTATAAACTGTGCAGCCGGCGAGGTCGCGTTTGGCAAAAATCAACGCATTCATTTCAGAATGTATTGCAAAATAATACTTCATTGGACGCTCGCTGAGCGTCATTTTTGACTCGTCAGCGCCTTGAATCATACCGTTGTAGCCGAGCGAAACTACGCGCTTGTTTTGGTCTACAATTACGCAGCCCATTTTGGACGAAGGGTCTTTAGATTTTACCGCAACCGTTTCGGCAATTTTCATAAAGTATTCGTCCCACTCGTGTTGTTTCTTGTCCATAAAACCTCCAATTCTCTCTATTATAGCACGAAAAGAGGGTGGGGGGTTGATTTTTTTCGTGACCTATGACTATAATTCTGCACAAATTAAAAAATGAAAGGAGTGTGTGATGCCAGGAAAAATTTGGCATAAAATCCGCGTCAGAAAAGCACGCGGAAATAGTAAAAAAGTGAAGATTAGATTGCGGTTTTTGGCGATTGCTGGAATAGTGATTGGCGGGTCGTTACCGTTTGCGTTACCGATGCAGAGTTCGGCAGAAAAATGTCCGGAACTGAAAATAGTTTTCGCACGTGGTTCGGGAGGGGAACGGTGGACTGACGAAAATTATTTAACTTTTCGCGATGCGGTTGATGCAAAAATCAAAGATTATGGCATTTCGTATGATTTTCTAGATTTGGACTATCCAGCGATAGGTATGAATATAGATAATATCTGGAGCGTGCTCGGCGCCTATTTTGGTGGTGGCGATTCTTACGAATTTGGTGCAAGCGTAGACGCGGGCGTTACTGAAATGACGAGAATCGTTAATCGTGAATGCGTAAATACGAAATATGTGTTGGCCGGCTATTCGCAGGGTGCGATGGTGGTTTCAAAATCCCTACACAATATTGACGCCGATAAAGTAATCTATGCGGCGACGTTTGGCGACCCAAAACTATATTTGCCAGAAGGCGAAGGATGGATTCCGGCGGCTTGTCGGGGTGAAAACTTATCAGACTACCGCGCATATGTACCAGACTGTCGCGCCTATGAGGGATTGCTCGGTTCTTATCGTCCGTATGAGCCGGCAGTTTTTGCGGGAAAAGTTGGAACGTGGTGCAATAAGTATGACATTTTTTGTAGTTCGTATTTTGACTTGAATAGTCATCTGGCATACACCTCGGATAATCTCTATGAAGATGCTTCAAAAATCATCAGTGCAAAAATCGCAGACGCTTTCGCGGTAAAGGACAGATATTACAACGCACACGATACGGCGATTTTGATAGATTCAACTGGCTCAATGGCTAGTTTGTTTGCGAAATATCACAATGAGGCCTTAAATCTAGCGCGGAAAACTTTTGCGGCGGGCGGACGCGTGGCATTGTATGACTACCGCGATTTGCAGGAATCATATAATCCAGTACAGCACTGCGATTTTGAAACTTGTACGCTAGAAATAATTGAGCAAGAACTCGACAATCTTCGCTTGATGAATGGTAGAGACGATCCGGAGTCGCTACTTTCTGCGTCTTTCTCGGTCATGAGAGAATTAAAGTGGCGAGTTTGCTCTACTAAATCGCTTGTAGTTTTGACTGATGCCTCGTATCATTCGCCAGATATTGACGGTGTAACTTTCTATGACGTAAAGAAACTAAGCCAGGAAATTGATCCGGTCAATTTTTACATCATCACTCTGGGCGAAAAAATAGATGAACTCAGTTCGCTAGCGAACGCCACTGATGGTATGGTGGTAGATTCGGCGGATGATTTGAGTTTCTTGACCGAAACAATTATGAATCGCTCTGACAGTTTGCCTCACGTTATAGAAGAAGACGGCGAAGTAGAGTTGCCATACCTAGAAATTAAAAATCAGATTATTACTAACGACGGTGTGAAATTGACTATTGAAACAAATGGCGATAGCGTGATGCTGATAGTGAATGAAGTGCCGTCCGGCATGATGGATGGAAGCGAAATAGAAATTGGGGGTTTGGACCTGTCGCGCGAAAATACTATTTCGCTGATACCACTAAAAAATAACCGCAGAGGACAGACGGTCAATGTTTCTCTCGATAGTGGTCACAATGGCGAAGAGATGGTAATTCCAAAAACTCCAGATACGGGCGCTATTTAGAACTCAGGTGCCAGTGGTTGCCGTATTCACATTTGTAGACATTTAAATGGCCCGCGATATGGTGGTCGTACTCAGCAACACGTGCGGCTGCCTCGGCATCTTCACGCGAGTCATAACAAATTTTGTGTACGTCACCGACCCAGCAACGTTTTGGTTCGTAAATTTGGTTGGGACTGAGGTGTTTATTTCTGTTAGCCATATATACTTTCATTATACCACTAAATATCATAAATGTCAAGTTTGTCTCTGGACTTTAAAGCGTTTTCGTGATATAATTATCGTCATGACTTTGAATAAAGATAAAATTAGGAACGTAGCGATTATTGCACACGTTGATCATGGCAAAACCACCTTGGTGGATGGGCTTTTGAAGCAATCTCATACGTTTCGTGATAATCAAGCAGAAATGTCGCAGACACTAATTATGGACTCAATGGACCAAGAGCACGAACGCGGTATTACGATTACTGCAAAGCAGACTTGCGTATATTATGACGGGTACAAGATTAATATCATAGATACTCCGGGACACGCTGATTTTTCTGGCGAGGTTGAACGTACGCTAAACATGGCTGATGGTGTATTATTAATTGTCGATGCGCAAGAAGGCCCGATGCCTCAGACGAAGTTCGTTTTGCAAAAGGCGCTAGATTTGAAACTAAAACCGGTGGTGATTATTAATAAGATTGATAAGCCGGCTGCGCGCATTGAGGAAGTGCTGAGTGAGGTAGAAAGTTTGTTCTTGGAACTTGCGACAGACGAATCGCAACTGAATTATCCGGTCTATTACGCAATCGCGCGTGAGGGCAAGGCTGGTCGCACAACTCAACTAGATGACGATTTGCACGTGATTTTTGAGTCAATTATTAATGATATTCCGGCGCCAACTGTAGATGTAGATAATCCAAATGCGCAACTGCTCGTAGCGGCACTTGCGGCGGATAATTATCTTGGCAAATATTGTATCGGCAAAATTTTCCGTGGGAAACTCAAGAAGGGACAAAGCGTCAAAGTGCTACAGAGGACGAATGAAATGTATCCTGCGAAGATCGAGCGCTTATTCTCTTATCGTGGGCTTTCCAAAGAAGAAGTTGACGAGGCAATTGCTGGAGATATTGTTGCAATTGCAGGCGTCACAGAGGCGAATATCGGCGATACAATAGCGACCGGTGACAAGCCGGAGGCCTTACCAACAATTGAATTGGAAGCACCAACGCTTTCTATCTATATTGGCCCAAATACTTCACCGCTCAAAGGTCGTGAAGGCGAATTTACGACTTCACGCCAAATTGCTGAACGTCTAGAGCGAGAATTGGAGACAAACATTGCTCTCAAAATTGAGCCAGACGGACTTGGCTATAAGGTGTCTGGACGTGGCGAATTACACCTTTCTGTGCTAATTGAAACGATGCGCCGCGAAGGATACGAACTTGAAGCAGGCCGTCCAGAAGTGGTTTACCGCGAAATTGACGGTGTGACACAAGAGCCAATTGAATCTTTGACCGTGGAAGTTGAGCCAGAATTCGTAGGCGCAGTATCCCAGGAACTCGGTATTCGCAAAGCAGAACTAAAATCGCAAGAATTGACAACGAGTGGCGCAACTAGGTTTGTTTATGAAATCTCTACCGCAGCGCTGATTGGCTTGCGTAATAATCTTTTGACTGCCACCAAAGGCACTGTGATTATGTCTAGCATCCCGTCTGGCTACCGTCCAGTGGAAGGGAAATACAAACCAGAGAGAAATGGCGCCTTGATCGCGTTTGAAGACGGTGTTTCTACATCTTATGCGCTTGATGCGGCACAAGCCCGCGGGACTCTATACATTCCGCCGCAAGTGCCGGTCTATCAGGGCATGATCGTAGGTCTTTCTAACAAAAAGGACGATTTGGACATTAATGTCTGCAAGGAAAAGCAACTCACCAATATGCGTACTCACGCCTCGGACGGCGCAATTCAGTTGACGCCATACACTCAATTGTCACTCGAACAATGCTTGGATTTCTTGCTAGATGATGAACTACTTGAAGTAACGCCAAAATCACTGCGACTTCGCAAGCGTCAGTTGGATCCGATTAAGAGAAAGCGCGAGAATCGCAATGCTTATTGATACCCACTGTCATCTGCACGACCGGGAGTTCTTTACGGAAGAACAGGCGGAGGAGATGTTGGTGCGAGCGCGCAAAAACGGAATAGAAAAAATAATTTGCATTGGGACTAACCACGAAGACTCGCTTGCGGCGCGTGATTTTGCTTCACGTCATGAGAATGTGTACTGGACGTACGGAATACATCCCGAGAACAGTAAGGAGATTGATTATAACTTTTTCTCATCGAGACTTGAATTTTTGAGCACGTCATACACTGGTGCGCCGACAGAACCGTCCCTTCGGGACGAACCTGTCGGGCACGGCAGGAATATACGTGTCAAAAATTCAAATCATGGCATGATTCGAAAAAGTTATAATCAATCTCCTATCGCTATCGGTGAAGTAGGGCTAGACTATCATTATGAGGGATATGATCGTGAGTCACAAATACGTTTGTTTGAAGAAATGTTACAGCTGGCGATTGATAACGATTTGCCACTGTCGTTCCATGTTCGTGAGGCGTTTGACGACTTTTTCCCAGTAGTGGCGAATTTTCCTGGGGTGCGCGGAGTGGTGCATAGTTTTTCTGACAACAAGAAAAATCTGAAACGAATTTTGAATGAAACAGATTTCTATGTTGGCGTAAACGGTATGGCAACATACTCTACTTTGCCGACCCCGCCACTAGAGAGGATTTTGCTGGAAACTGACGCTCCGTTCTTGACACCTGTGCCATTTCGTGGTATAATTAATGAATGTGCTTATATTCGCAACATAGCCGAATGGCTATCTGCGAAACTTAGCATTTCATTTGACATAATAGAGGAGGCAACGACTCACAATGCAGAACAATTATTCAGATTCTAATATGCCCGCTTTTAATAGAAGCATTGATTTTGATTATAATGTAGCCGCCGATGACGGTAATTCCGCCATTTATCAGGAACTATTGCAAATTTCAGAGGAGATTGAAAAATGTCGGTTAAGAAACTGTTAGCAGAATGGAAGAACAATAGACCTTCAAAACGCGTACGCGCTGCGAGATATACCAATAAACTGACTTATGGTGAGTTGGTAGATTACGAGGCAAAACTCGGCAGGACGGTTTTTGGTCCCATTCCAAGCAATCGTCAACGTGAGTTTTTTAAGGACCGCGACAATGTCTGGATCTGGTACGAACGTTTTCCAGATGCCGCAGGCGTGATGCAGGAGATGACTGTGCGATATGACATTCGCCCTACCGGCGTGTTCAAAAAAGCCTCAAACGGAAAGTTTGAAAAACTAGACGGTATAGAACTAAACAATTTCCGGAACGCCGTAGAAAGATACCTGCAACTTGTAAAGTCCGAACTTTATTGCTAGAATAAGGTTATGGATAAAGAAACTCAGGCTACGGCAAACACAACCAAAACAGAAGAAGCTCCTGTGGAGAAAAAAGACACAGGCGAAAAGGCATCTCCAAATAAGTCTAAAGTAGAGAAGAAGAACGGCAAAAAACGAGCCGGTATTATAGTTTTTGTGATAGGCTTGCTTTCGCTGGCCGCAGGAATCGCGATAATGCTGGTGAATTTGCTGGCAAAACCTGCGGTGCGTGATGCAGATTTTATTGTAAGTGTCGGGACGTGGGAACGCGAAGATGCACCAGGTGTGATTTGGGATTTTACAGAAATCGGCAAAGGCAAACTCACCACCAATAATCATAAAAACGACTATGATTTTATCTGGTCACTTGACGACAAAACTCTGAAGATAGAAACAAGTTGGCTATACGAACTAAACGACGAGTATGGCTACAAACTAAACCAAGAGGACAAAATCCTAACCCTGACGACGGGCGAAGGCGAAAACTTAGTCAATATCAATTTCCACCCCGCAAGTAGCGTCGATCCCGAGGTTACTCAGGATAACTAGTTCGTCATCCGGTATCATGTGAGTGGAGTGTAGTTGTGCGTCTTGGAACTTGTCCAGGCTCTCGATACACTTTTTGGCGAGCGGGTTCGTAGCAGAACAAATAGATAACGCTATCAAGACCTCTCCGAGTTTCAGATATGATTCGCGGAAGTTGGAGGTCTTGTTTTTGATTTCGAGAATCGGCTCAAGCACCGCCGGAGCGATCAGGTCTACTTCGTCCGGGATGCGATTAATTGCTTTGAGAGCATTCAGAATTGTGCTTGAGATCGGGGAAAGATAACCAGTTTTGCGGCCGGTAGCAAATTTGTTGCGGCCGAGCCCTATGGCAGCGCTAGGGAGATTACCAGATTTTGCGCGTTTTTCTTCGGCGGCAGAGACCACTGCGCGTTCGCTTTCGGAAATCCCAAGTTCGTTCATCAATAGTTTGATACGTTCTGGAACTTCTTCGGAGACAGCGCCTTTTTTGAGATCGGTAAGAGCGCGGTAATAGCGACGGATAATCTCATCTTTGGCGGCACGTTGGACGGCCTTGTCATCGGTGATGCATTCGCCGATAACATTCACGCCCATATCGGTAGGGGAGTAGTAGATGGTTTTCTTGGTGATGCGTTTCAAAATCTCTTTCAGAACAGGGAAAGTCTCAAGATCGCGGTTGTAATTTACCGCTGTGACGCCGTATTTCTCAAGATGAAAATGGTCAATCATGTTTTTGTCATTTAGGTCGGCAGTGGCAGCCTCATAGGCGACGTTGACTGGATGCTTGAGCGGCAAAGACCAGACCGGAAAAGTCTCAAATTTCGCATAGCCGGCATTGACTCCACGTTTGAATTCGTGATAGAGTTGCGAGAGGCTGGTTGCCAGTTTGCCAGAACAAGGACCCGGAGCAGAAACTACAACAAGCGGTTTGGTGGTTTCTATGTATGGGTTGGCGCCATACCCCTCGTCGCTAACAATAGTATCAACATCAGTCGGATAGCCTTTGGTGAATTTGTGGAAATAGGTCTTTACCTTGTAGTCGCGCAATTTGTTGGCAAAATCTTTGGCTTTTTTCTGACCATCAAATAGTGTAATGACTACCGAACTAACATAAAGGCCTTTGCTGCGGAGAAATTCTATTAGACGCAGAACTTCGGTCTCGTAGGAAATCATATGGTCGGCGCGAATCTTGGACTTCTCAATGGCATTGGCGTTGATACAAAGAATGACCTCGGCGTCGTCTTTGAATTCTTGGAGGAGACGAATCTTGAGGTCAGGAAAGAAGCCTGGGAGGGTGCGCGCAGCGTGTTGGTCGTCAATTAGTTTGCCGCCGAACTCCAAATAGAGTTTGTCGAACATTCTTATACGCTGTTTTATCTTCTTTTTCTGAATTGCGAGATACTTTTCTGCATCAAAACACTTTTTTGTCACGGGACCTCCTTAACTTTTTTAATTATAGCATGAGAGATTTGAATCGTGCTACCCTTGATTTTTTATAATGTTTGTGGTATAATATAGGTAGGAGGGTGTACTTTATGAAGATAATGAGAGATGGCATTGTTTTTCTACAGAGGATTGATGTTCTCTGCCTGGCAGCGCTGGAGACGAAAGTCCCAGAAGGGTTGAACTGGCGGTGCAAAAAGATGGTGGAAGGTCTCAAATTAAAGACCGACGCCGACGCTTGCGTCTTTGACTGCTGGTTCAGCACTCCGGAAGACGTTGCGTGGATAATGCAACAGTCGTGGATTATTAACTACGACAGGGTAAAGAAACTGTCGTACGAAAAGATTGCTAAGTCAATTAAAAACGACGTGACACTTTTCACGGAATTTTTCCGGTACAAAAGTGGTCGCATGACTGCGGAAGAAGCGAACGAGGAAATTCTTCTCGCCATGTATAGGAATTATTCCTATGAATTATTAATCCGGCACAAGGCCGGCGAACTCAAATTCTTCCACTAAGGCGTCCTTGTCTGGATGCCTTTTTTATGTTATAATTTCTTTAGAGATTTTTATCTTGCAATTTAGGAGGGTGAAAAAATGAAGATTAAAATCGGCGATAAGGTTTATTTGCAACTAATTGATTTGTATTTCATCAGAATGCACGATCTCTATCCCGGCGGAGATTTCTATGCAAATTGCAAAGAAGTTTTTCCGGATACTAAGGTAAATCCTTATGGATTTAGCTATGTCTTTGACAATCCTGCAGTGGTAAACTGGATAATGAGCCAAGAGTATATTATCGACTATGATGCTTGTCTTGGACATCACTATCTAGAAATTGCGCTTCTATACGCAGAGTACGAGGAGTATTACGATTCGCTAACACAGGAATACCTGGACGCAAATCCCGATAATTACATTGGCGACACGAGTGAGGAGTCGCTTCTCATGGCAATGCGAGAATATCAACTGTATCAACTAGAATTGATACTGCAGTACCGAGACGAAGATATTGATATTGATTTCCCACCGGATTACCGACCATTCGCAGGCAGCCTTGCGCTGTCATAATCTTCTACGCGCTCCAAAACGGAGCGCTTTTTTATTCTTAAGAAATATGTTATAATATAGTTATGATTTATCTAGACCATGCGGCGGCGACGCCAGTTTCTGAGCGAGTTTTTGAGGCGATGAAGCCGTATTTTTCTGATGATTTCTTTAATCCTTCGGCAGCATATTTGCCGGCCAAAAAAGTGGCTTCTGATTATGAAAATGCAAAAGCAATAATTGCGCATGCGATTGGCGCGAAGGCGAATGATATCGTTATAACTGCTGGCGCGACTGAGGCGAATAACTTGGCGCTTGGCGTGGTCGCGTCTGCTTTTTCTGAAGCAAGACTTGAATTTTCAAGCACGTCATACACTGGGACGCGGACAGATTCGTCCCTACGGGACGAACCTGGCCGGTCCGTCAGGAATATACGTGTTGAAAATTCAAATCAGCATTTAATGCTTCAGAAAAAGCAGAACGCGACCAACCCCCAAATCCTGTATCTCGTCACAGAGCATGATTCGGTGAGGAAGGTGGCGGAGCAGTATGGCGGCGAGGCTATTGCCGTTGACAAAAATGGGCGAATCGTCTTGGAAGATCTCAAAGCAAAAATCACCGACCAGACAATGCTGATTTCCGTGTCGCTTGCGAACAACGAATTGGGCGTGATCCAGCCGATATCCGAAATCGCTGCGATTATTCGCGATGTGAGATTTGACAGATTAAAGCGCGGGATAAAGACGCCATTATATCTACATTCAGATGCGTCACAAGCAATGAATTTGCTGGATATCAATGTGGCGCGACTCGGCGTAGATTTGTTAACTCTAAATGCAGCAAAAGTCTACGGACCAAAGGGAGTTGGCGCGCTCTATGTGGCGCATGGAGTAAAATTGCAACCTCTGACACGCGGCGGCGGACAGGAGAATGGCCTGCGTTCGGGTACAGAGAACGTGCCAGGAGTAATAGGTTTCGCAAAAGCCATCGCCGAGGCCAAGGAACACCTGAACGGTAACCGCAAAAAATACGCCAATTGGCGGAAGATTTTGCTTTCGGAACTTCGCGACTATGAACTCATCAATAAAAAGCATGTGCTTGACAATTTCGTAGTTTTATGCTATAATGGTATAGATGCGGAACGATTAGTGTTCCTTCTTGAAGAAAAAGGTATTTACGTGTCCACCGGAGCAGCCTGCGCGGCGTCTAAAGGTGTACGCTCGCATGTGCTAGCAGCAATTGGGCTGTCTGATGAGGAAATTGCAGGTTCGCTACGCTTGACTATGGGCGAAACAAACACCGAAGAGCAGATTCATGAGGCCGCAAAAATCATCAACGAGGTGGTCGCCGGCGAGCGTGAGAGAGTTACTAGCTAAAGCCGACTGACGAAATGATAATTTAGGTGTGGACTAGCTTTTAGGGATTATCTACATGCTATGCCTGAATTACTTGTGTAAGTTTACGTAATTTGCGCTATTTTACGTTATGTGTTATAATTAGCGATAGATAAGGTAGCCTTATAGTATCTTCAAAAGGAGGAAAAAATATGGATAAATACTACAACTATGACGTGAACTTGTCAACTGCATGGATTACCGTAAATCGCGCTTGCAACTTCCGTTGCAAATGGTGCTACGCTGAATGTTCTGATTATAAAATCGAGGACGACATGTCTCTAGAACTCGCGAAAAAAATTCTCAATGTTTTAGTTGAGATCGGAATTAAGCATATTATTCTCATTGGTGGTGAACCATCAATGTGGAAGAATATCTTCGAATTCTCGGACTATTGCAAAGAAAAATCAGTTAGCTGTGGCATGGTGACAAATGCATGCCTATTTGGAGACGATCGTTATTGGAAACGATTCTTAAAATCTCCGTCTTCAAGCATCGGGATTTCCGTCAAAGGCATCACAGAGCAACAATTTGAGAACATCGTGGGCGCAAAGACGTTATATCGCCAGACAATGATTGGTCTAGAAAGACTTCTAAACTACTTTCCAAACTCTAGCGTTAGCATCGTCTACAGCAATCTTTTCAACTACGATGATCTTCTGCTTATCGCGACTAGATGCCGTGAATTGGGCGCAAAAATGTTCCAACTCGGAGGATGTTCGGCGACTATTGACGGCAACTGCGCAAATGATGGGTTTATGGTTGATAAAGACAGTTTCGTAGAGACGATCTTAAAGATTTTTCCTATACTGAATGAGCTCTATGAAGGGCGCGTTGTCTTGGAACCCAGGTTACCGCTTTGTGTTTTTCCGAAGGATTTCCTTAAAAAACTGATTTCCGAAGGACAAATACAAAATATGTGCCATGTACAAAATCGTTCGGGTATTGTCTTTGACAATGATGGATATATTTTGCCCTGTAATAGCATGGTTGAGGTAAAAATGGGTAAAATCGGCAAAGATTTTTCAAATGGCAAAGAATTGCTTGCCCTCTTGAATAGCGATGACATTCGTAGTGGGTATGTGGAAATGCTAAAATACCCGTCAGAAGAATGCACTTTCTGTGATTTGAATGATTATTGTCGTGGTGGCTGTATCGTAAACTGGACCGTTCTAGATCCTGGAATATGCCACCGAATCGTTGAAGAATGAAAGGAGGTGAAACAAATGGCAAAGTTTTTATCCATGCTCCGTAAAACTGGATCAACAAAAGTTAAGAACATGAAGAACGCGCGCAAACACGTTGCTGGCATGGACTGTTCAGCATGTTCTGCTTGCGACTGCGCATGTTTCTGCGATTGCCAGGGCGGCGGAGTAGGTGGCTAATTACGCCACTTTTTCATCTTATTTGCCTTCCGATTGACAAGTCGGGAGGCATTTTTTATAATTAAAACATGGAAATCAGGCAGTTTCAAGTAATATATAGCCCGGAAAAAGATGCAAAAAACTGGTTTGACGCGACCAGAAGTACTGCTTTCTATGGCAAGTCGTGGTCGGACGGGCTATTTGGCTATTATCTTAAATTATTCAACCAGATTTCCAAGTTGTCAGACGAGAAAGCTCTTGAAGAAGCCAAGAGCATCGTCGTATCACTTTATGACGATGGAGCCAGAGCAAAAAAGCAACAAATAGAGAAAAAACTCAAGTCGAATTTTCAAGATGCGTGTGCGTGGATTGAGAAAACAACTGGCAAACATTTTTCAGAAGAAAAAACAACTATATTTTTAACAACTTTTCCACGAGCTCCATATTCGCCTGAAGAAAATCTCTTTTATTTTTGTGTGCATTGGGATGATATTATTGGTGTATTTTTACACGAGGCAATTCATATGCAAATATACCGTTACTGGAGAACAAACAGTAAAAGTCGTGTTTCGGAGCTGTCTGAGGATAATTTTATTATTTTAAGTGAATCAATGACATTTTTAGTTAATGAGGCGCCCAAAAATCTAGTGGCAAAAAAAGACAGTGGTTATCCAGAACACTACGAACTTAGAAAGGAGCTTAGTAGAGTTCGTAAGGAAAAGAAACTAAACTTTGACGAGCTGTTGGAATTTGGAGCAAAAAAATTACTACTTCTACAAAAGTAATATTATATGTTATAATATTGTAATGGAGACGACTGATAAGATATTTTTTTTGTCGCATTCTGGTAGAGGCCGGAAGGTTTTTGTGGGGATGAGTGGAGGGGTTGACTCAGCTGTATCCGCTTTGCTGCTCAAGGAGCAGGGGTACGATGTGACCGGTGTCTATATGAAAAACTGGTCACGCGACCTTCCCGGTATGAAGTGTCCGTGGGCAGAAGATCTCGCCGACGCAAAGCGTGTTGCTGTGAAACTCGGAATTGATTTTGAGGTGTGGGATTTTGAAAAGGAATATCACGACAAAGTCGTGAATTATATGCTAGATGAGTTTCGTAAAGGCAACACGCCAAATCCGGATGTGATGTGTAACCAGGAAATAAAATTCAAGTTGTTCTATGAAAAGGCAATGGAAAGAGGCGCTAATTATATCGCGACGGGACACTATGCGAGAGTCGTTTGGACGGCATTGAGTTCCTGCTCGGGGCCGCGTCCGTCCGGCCCATCGCCATGGGCGGACGGCGCTATCTCTCGCGCTGCCGCGCTCCGAAATACCCCGGAGCAGGACTCAAATGCCGTCCATGCAAATCTCGCAAGGGCCGTGGACGAGAATAAGGATCAGACATATTTCCTTTATCGTATTTCTGAAGAGGCGCTGGCGCATACGCTGTTTCCAATTGGCGACATGCTGAAGCCAGAAGTGAAGAAATATGCCGAGAAAAAGGGACTTCATAATGCGTACAAAAAGGAGTCAATGGGGGTGTGTTTTGTGGGCGAAGTGGGAATGAAAGATTTTCTCAAAGAATATATTGATATTAAGCCCGGCGAGATACGCGAAGTGGAGACAGAACGAGTATTAGGATATCATGAAGGTGCCATATTTTATACGATTGGACAGAGGCATGGGTTGTACTTGGATGGGGTAAAGGGCGAAGTAAATGATGGGCTGCCATATTATGTGGTTGCGAAAGATATACCGAACAATATTGTGTATGTTTCTAAAAATTTGAATGACGAGCATATTTGGACGGACGAGTTGGAACTAAAAGACGTAGTCATACGGGGGTCCGCTGAATGCCGATTCGGGGCATTTCGGAGCGCGGCAGCGCGAGAATTAGCGCGCGAGCCCAGTGGCGACGGGAGCGAGCGACGCGGCCCCGAATGGCGTTCAGTGGACCTCAAAGTGCGATTACGCCATAGGGCGCCACTGATTCCGGCGAAATTTGATGGTACGAAATTATATTTTGACAACAAAATAAAACGTCCGGCGTCTGGACAGTCGGCCGTTTTGTATGACGGAGAAATCTGCCTAGGCGGTGGGATTATCGCCTAAAAACGCCACAAAAACACCAGAGGCGTCACAAAATATCGCAAGATATTGCAAAGAGTTGACCAATGCAGAAATTAGACCATCAACATAGCAACTTCTGCACCTAGCAAGATTACCGCGATCATACTCATAGCAGTAACGATGTAGATGTGCATACGATCTGCACTAGAAATGCATTTCTTGGCGCAGGTTTTCTTTGCGGTGCGAGACTTCGCTGTACGCGAGGTGGTCTTTTTGGCAGTTTTGGTTGCTGTTTTTCTTTTTGCTTGTGCCATTTGGCTCCTTTGATTATTCTTATCCTTATTTTAGCATATTTTAAATAAAACGCAATATATGATATAATCTTCTCTATGGATGCAAACGAAATTAGACAAAAATTCTTAGATTTTCAGATAAGCAAAGGACATAAAGTTATTCAGCCGGCGCCACTAGTGCTAGAGAACGACCCGACGACGCTCTTCACCGGCTCTGGTATGCAGCCGCTTTTGCCGTATTTGCTCGGTAAAGAGCACCCGATGGGTACGCGTCTCACCGATTCGCAACCATCAATGCGTTTGCAGGATATCGAAGATGTGGGCGACCCGCGTCACACGACTGTTTTTGAGATGCTCGGCAACTGGTCGCTAGGTGATTATTTCAAAAAGGAACAGATTTCTAATTTCTTTGAGTTTCTGACTTCGGTGGTCGGGCTAGACCCGAACAAAATCTACGTCACTTGTTTCATCGGCAATGAGAAATACGGCATCCCGCGCGATACCGAAGCAGCGGAGATTTGGCAAGAAGTATTTAAGAAAGCAGGAATTGAAGCGAAAATCGCCGAAATTGGCTCAGCCGCAGAAGGCGACAAACGTGGCATAAAACCTGGGGAAAGAATTTTCTTTTATGATGACCACGAGAACTGGTGGAGTCGCGGTGGTGGATGCGAAACTACCCCGATCGGTGACCCTTGCGGACCAGACTCTGAAGTGTTTTATGATTTTGGTGAAGACAAACAAGACGTAGAAAAATACGGCTTGGCACATCCGGCATCAGATGGCGCGAGGTTCATGGAAATCGGTAATCAGGTATTCATGCAATATCGTCGCTTGCCGGATGGTACGTTTGAGGAACTGGAAAAGAAAAACGTGGACTTCGGTGGCGGGCTGGAGCGTATCGCGGCGGCGGCAATTGGGTCGTTTGACGTGTTTAGGATTTCGCTCATGAAGCCAATCATTGATAAACTGGAAAAAATATCTGGAAAATCGTACGATACAAACACCGACGAGATGCGCGTAATTTCTGATCACATTCGTGGAGCGTATTTACTGGCTTCACAAGGACTAACTCCGTCCAACAAGACGCAGGGATACGCAATGCGCCGGTTGGTGCGTCGCGCGATTATGCGGGCGCTGGATCTCGGAATCGCGTCGGACTTTTTGGCGGAAATTGTGCCGATTGTGGCCAATAATTACGCCGATTTGCCAGATTCAATTTTGACGCATCGTGAGGTAGCGCTGGAAGTACTGCTCAAGGAAGAAAAAGCGTTCCGACAGACCCTGAATAAAGGACTCAAGGAACTGAGAAAAATGGCTAAGAACAGTGTCATTCTCACTGGTCGTGATTTATTCAAGTTGCAAGACACCTACGGCTTCCCGATGGAATTATCGGTTGAGGAGTGTTACCGCGAGGGAATCAAACTGACTGAAAACTACCGCGTAGAATTTGACGAGGCGTTGAAAGAACAACGCGAGCGCTCACAAACTGCCTCCAAAGGCATGTTCAAGGGTGGACTAGAAGACCACGGCGAGCAAACAGTGAAGTATCATACCGCTACACATTTATTGTTGGCGGCTCTGCAGAAAATAGTTTCACCTGATATTTGTCAAAAGGGCTCTAATATTACGGCGGACCGCGTGAGGTTTGATTTTAATTTGGATCACAAGATGACGCCGGAAGAAATCAGTGCGGTGGAATCACAAGTGAATGAGTGGATTCAGGCGGATCTTCCTGTGGTGTTTGACGAATATGACAAGGCTTATGCAAGAGACGTTCTAAAAGCACATGGCCAATTCTGGGATAAATATCCGGAAAAGTTGAAGGTGTATACAATTGGAGATTTTGAGAATCCGGTTTCGCGCGAAGTTTGCGGTGGACCGCACGTAGAACATACTGGGGTAATCGGTCACTTCAAGATCAAAAAAGAGGAGTCGTCGTCGGCCGGTGTGCGGCGCATTAAAGCTATAGTAGAATAAGTTAAACCAATAAAATAAGCCCGCGGACAATGCGGGCTTTTTGGCATTTCGCAGAATATTCTGCGTCTTCGTTATCGTTTGCGAGCGTAATTGCTGTTTTGATGACTAATCAGCTCTTGATGCTTGCGATAAGTTTCTTCTTCCTTTTTTGCAGTAAGTACGTACATCGTAATTACGATTAACGAAAAAATACCTAGAATAAAGAACATATATACCTCCCCAGGCTTAGTATTATAGCACAAAATGGAGAATTTCGTAAAGAAAATGCTTGTGTTCAGATTTTTTGTGTTATAATGAGGTTAGAACAAATGCAACCGTTCTAGTTTGATATGAAGACATAAGTCTAGTACTCTCTATTTTAATAATCGTAAATAAAGTTCGGCACCGTAGGACGTGTCGGCTTGTTTACGATCACCGAAAAGTGGGAGTGTATAGGCTAGAACGGTTGCACCTACGGTGCCGAATTTTGTTTTCGACTCCGTAGGTTAACAAAAGGAGCCGCAATGACACTCATACATACAAAACTCAATATTTGCCGACTATATAATACTTGTGTTTTTGCATTATTGATTTCTTTGCTAGTTTTGAGTTTGTTTGGCGGTTCCGCTTTTGCCGAGAATCTAGACTACGAAGTAAACATCCAGCCAAGTCTAGTAGTAACCATTCCCACTAATACAGTAGAACTAGATATCAATCCGGCTACTGCGGCATTTAGTTCGCAGGACCTTAGTGTGTCCGTAGGCACAAATAATCCAACTGGCTATACCCTCACAATGTCGTCTGAAAGCACCTCACTTATGCGAAATGGCGGCACCGAAACTATCCCCACACTGTCTCCACTTGACGGTGGGTATACGGAAGATAGTTTCACCGAAAACCGCTGGGGGTATAGATTAGTGAGTACAAATTATTTGCCTTTTACGCAAAACATAGAATTAGACTCCAACGACAGCCCGACTAATAGTAGGACTAGTACGGTAACGTTTGGCGCGAAGGCGAACATCCAGCAGCCGTCTGGCGAATATCAGTTAGAGATTAGTTTTACGGCGGTGGCGAATGCGTTACCAACTCCGACAATGCAGACAGTGTCAAGCTGGGGCGGGGATGTGGCATTAAACGAGGAAGTTACTGCTATCGATACGCGTGACAACAATACCTACACTGTGGCGAGATTATGTGTGACACGTGATGCGAATAACAACTGTACGGCAGACCAACTCTGGATGACACAGAATCTCAACTTCGCTCCGTCACCGGCAGTTACATATACTCATGCTAATACTGACCTTGGTTGGACGACAGGCGATAGCAGTGCGACCTGGACGCCTCGCTCGGATACGATGAGCAGTCCGGCTTACATCACAAACTTCGCCATTGGTAGCTCAACATCGCTCGTTGGTTGGACAAATGACAATAGCAAACCTTATTATGCTGAGGGCAAATACTATGATACGGCGACGAGTAGCTTTACTAGTGACGAAATCATCGTCTATAACGGTACGAAATATCAAGGCTCGGCTGCTTGTATGGAGGATCATACGGCGTCGCAGTGTGATCATTACAAGGTAGGCAACTACTACAACTGGTCAGCGGCAGTCGCAAGTAATGATACTAGCAGTATCACTGCACAGTATGCAGTGGCACCAAATTCCGTCTGTCCTGCGGGTTGGAGATTGCCGAAGGGTATTACAAACAATGGTACGTCGAACGTACAATCGGAATTCAATGCGATGCTCGTCGCGAATGGCGTAGCGCAAGATTCGATTACGGAAAGCAGTACTACTGCTGGTGGTACAGATGCACGTTATACAGCTAATGGGTTGTCGTTAATCAACAGTGCTCCGTTATACTTTGTTCGGTCTGGGGCCTTGGGCGATACTACGTTGTACGATTTCACGGGCAGCGGGTACTACTGGTCTAGTACCACAGTCTCTGGCCCCGACGCGTACAACCTATACTACTATTGGGGTGCAGTCTACCCGGCGTTCCGCCACACTCGGTTCTACGGTTGGAGCCTACGCTGCGTAGCTCGCTAGCTTTGCGAACTGTCCCCTTAAAAGTAGACACTAATAACTCTATGGTATACCCTAAAAGTAGACACCTGTATATTGCTTATGCTTGGTTAACTTACCGCTATTAGCTATAATAGCGGTAAGTTTATGCTGGGAGCGAATTATGACAAAGCCAAAGCCTAAAGCATGTCGTGGCATATAAAGTTATCTGACTGAAGAACGATCTAGTTTTGCAAAATCTTGGCGATGCGGGCGCGGAGTTTGTTTTCCTCAGGAGCGCCAGCGAGCGTGTCGGTGCCGACACGAAGCAAGCCAAGCGCGGTAGCAAAAGAGTAGTCTAGATCAAAATCTTCTTCACGTTTGAGATTTGGCAGTTCGGCGACATCAATTAGGTGGATAACAGGACGACGCGAAAACGGCAAACTGGTGTACCAGTCAGAAATCGCTAATTGTTCTTGGAGCAAAGATAGTCCGGCACCGGCACCGCAGAGCATAATATTGCGCGGCAGACTGCCGAGCGAGTCAAACTCCTCCAGTGCAACTTCTACGCCAGTCAACCAAACGCTAAGGTTGCGCGAAAGGGCGGTTTCTACTTTGGCTTTCAGGCGGTCATCAAGTTTGCCAGCGTCGTAGTCTAGTTTGTATTTTTCGGCTGTGTCAAAATCTACGCCGAGCGCCTCTTCTATCTGGTGAGTAAAACTACGGCCGCCGATAGAGAACATCTTGGTGCCTTCAACGCCACCGTCTTCAATGACTGCGATATCCGTGGTGCCGCCACCAATATCCATAACTATACCGGAGAAATTGGAATCCAAATCGTCGCCTAGACAAGCACGACAAACCGCAAATGGTTCTACTGCAACGGTGAGCAAGTCTAGGTTTAGTTCGGCACAAACTTTCTCAATGGCAGCGACATGAATCATCGGCGCAAACGCTGTATAGAACTGAATAACGATATCTGAACCTTTAAAACCAATTGGGTTGCTGATTTTGTAGCCATCAATAGTGAGGGAAACGATCGCGGAATTAGTCAATGTGACCTCGGTGTTTTCGTTGCCAGTCTCAAGAGCGACACTTTTCTTGGCGTATTCGCCAGATTTTTGCTGGACTTTTTTGATGATTTCGTCCATTTCTTCGTTGGTGATAGGCTTGTTAGGCTCTTTGCGCGAATAGTGAACGGTGGAGGTGCTACCTTTGACTAGTTCGCCGGCCACACCGACTATTGTAGTTTCGGCACGTTCGCCAGACTGCTGCTCGGCGAGATTTAGAGCCTCTTCACAAGTACCAACCACGGCCGGAATGTCCGCAATTGCGCCAGCATACATACTGCTGTCGCGTTGTTTCGCCTTGCCGATGCCGAGCACTTCTATCTCACCGCGCTTGCCTGACCTGGCGAGGACGGCCTTGACGAATTCTGTACCAATGTCTAATCCAAGAATAGTGCTCATGGTTTTATTATAACATATTTTCCAGATTTTAGGCCAGAGAGCATGAATTTGCCGAACTGAATGCGATGAAGTTTTGTGACTTCGTAGCCGAGAGCAGCAAAAGTACGACGAATCTGACGGTTGCGGCCCTCGGAAAGGATTACGGTATAAGAAGGGCAAGAACCATTTTTTTTGAGGCCGCGTCCGTCCGGCCCGTCGCCACGGGCGGACGGCGCTATCTCTCGCGCTGCCGCGCTCCGAAATACCTCAGAAAAAAGATTCTTGTCCTCTCTGATTACCGTGAACTTGCTAGGGCCGTCATCCAGCATGATGCCGAAGTCCGAAATCATTTGTTGATGTAGAGGTTCTAGAGGGTGGTCTAACTCCACTTCGTATACTTTTTCTTTGTGAAACTTTGGGTGTGTCATCTGAAAAGCAAAATCGCCATCATTGGTCAGCAAAATCAAGCCCGAAGAATCTTTGTCTAAACGACCGACGGTTTTTAGCTTCTGGAATTCAGACGGAAGCAAATCATACAAAGTAGGCGCAGGGCCTTGCGCGCGGCGAGAGCAGACATAACCAACTGGCTTGTTGAATGCGATATAAGTGTATTCCGTAGCAAACGGAACTATATCTTTATTATAGCATACTTTACTGTTTTTGTCAATCCTGGAGCCTAGAACGGCTGTTTTGCCGTCAACAGTCACCTTGCCAGCCGCAATGGCGTTATCCGCTTCGCGACGAGAGAGTCCGAGACGTTCGGCGAGAAATTTATTGAGCCTGATAGGTTCCATTGTAGCCCTGTGAGCCGAGCCCGTTTTGTACTTCGAAAATCTGGCCTGCGGCTGGAGAATCGTTGGAGATAGTTACTGGTGCGGCAGGTTGCGGTGTTGCCTGGTTAGTCGTAGACGGAGTGGCTGGCTGAGCAGCAGGGGTGCCTGGTGCGACTGGTTGAGCCGTAGCATCTGTCGCTTGTGACGACGCAGAAGCACGATCGCCCAATTCTTCGTGAATGGCATTCACGACATCTTCGATGCCAACCTGCGACTTTACTAAATAGCGGTTGGCGCCGAGTCTCTCGCCGCGAGCACGCTGGTCGTCGCCAGAGAGTGCTGTCATCATAATCACTTTGATATTGGCAGTTTCTGGTGTAGTACGCAATATATCCAACATATCAAAACCGGAGATTTTTGGCATCATGACGTCAGAAAGAATCAAATCTGGTTTTTCGCGTACTGCAACTGCAAGTGCTTCTTCGCCATCACCGGCTGATACTACTTCGTAGCCTTCAGCGGCGATACGTATGCTGTAAATCTCGCGGAGTGCCGCGTCATCTTCTACTACCATTACTTTCATTGGGAAATTCCTCCGTTTATATTATTGTTGATGATATTAGTTTGATTTATAGGTGTTGGTGGTGCGGGTGGCGTAGCGTTCGCCACAGACGGCGTTGTCGGAATTGGTGGCGCAGGCGGAGCGGGCGGCTGAGGCGCTACTGGTACTGATGGCGCAGTTGGCTGAGTGGTCGCCACAGGTGATGATTGGTTAATCATCTGAGCATTGCGTACGGCAATCATGCGTTTCTCATATTCTTCGCCAGAAATGCGCGGCAAAGAGACGTAAAAAGTGGAGCCGTCGCCAAAGGCTGACTCTGCCCAAACACGACCGCCCATAGCCTCTACACGTTGTTTCACTAGGTAAAGTCCCAGTCCTGTGCCGCCGACTTCGCGAGTGTCCGAATTGTCAGAACGATAAAATTTCTGGAAAATGTGTTGCAGGTCGTCAGAGGAGATGCCAACACCGGTATCTGTAACATTAATCAATGCGCGATCGCCATCACCAAGCACGCCAACATAAACTGAACCACCAGACGGGGTGTATTTGATGGCGTTATCAAGTAAATTATCCATTATTTCACGCAAAAAACCGAGGTCTACGAAGCCATAAATTACTTGGTCTAGACGACGTGGCTCACCGCCAAATTCGGAATCTTTGGAACCAAAACGAAAATTGAGCCCGGCTTCTTTCATGCGAGAAATGTAATCGTCGGAAATTTTCTTTACTTCGCCGGTCAGTTCTACTGGGACAAATTGTGGGCGGATGCGGCCGTCATCCAACTTTGTGACGTCCAACAAATCATGGAAAAGCCGGCCAAGGTGTTGCGAAGCAGCGTGAGCGGACTCCAGATAGCCGCGAGCACGTTCGTCTATAGTAGCTGTCTGTGGATTGAGCGCTAAGGAGAGGTAGCCGTCAATTGTAGCAACTGGCGTACGCATCTCGTGCGAAGCAGTAGAAATAAACTCGGTCTGCTCGCCTTCCTCGGCGAGTTCTTTGGCAATATCACGAAAAGTGATAATTCGCTTGTCGCCCTGGACCGGCAAGACAGAAATAGAAATCGGGATGCGCTTGGCGCTGGCGCCAGAAATCAGACAACAGGCGTATTTGTCCAAGGCTTGGCCGGTCTTCATTGCGATAGTAAGAGGATTCTCGGTTTCGGAAAGTTCACGACCTTCTTTGGTCTCGATTCTTACTAGTAGGCCATAGTCTAGATTTATTGCGTTCTCGGCCGAACCACAGTCTAGCATAATTACGGCTGCTGGGTTGACATATTGGATGATACCGAGTTTGTTGGTCAATATCACACCGTCATGAATGGTGCGCAAAGCCAACTCGGCGTAGTTTTCTTGAGCCGGAGATGTAGTCGGCGTGGCAGTTTGTCGTTTGAAAATGCTCATTCTAATAACAATTTTAACACAAGCTTCACAAAATGTGGTATATTTTAAGTATGAATAAAGACGTCATTTATATTGAACCAGAGGATGATATCACTGATATTATCGCCAAAATCGAAAATTCAAAAGAAAAAATTGTCGCCTTAGTTCCACCAAAAAAGTCTGGAGTTTTGCGCAGTATAGTAAATATCAAGTTAATTGCGAAGTCTGGCGCTGCGGTAGGCAAGACCGTAGTAATTGTTACGACTGACCCGTCAATTATTAAATTGGCCGCTACTACAAAATTGCCAGTCACAAAGAATTTGCAGTCTGCGCCTTCAATACCGGAAGATGCAGATGCTAATGAGGAGTTGGTGAAGGTCGCTAAATCTGACGTCATAGTGGCCGAAGAAGCCGACGATGATGAAGAAATTGCAGAAGAAACCGAAGAAGAAGTAGAAGCCGACGATGAAGAAGACACATCTGATTCTGACGACAATGATGAGCCAGAAGAAGACGGTGAGGGAGAGACCGCCGACGAGGACGCCGATGACAACAAAGCAGCAAAAGACGCAAAGAAAGACAAGAAAAACGCCGTTAAGGGCAAATTAGCAAATAGCAAGAACAAAGTCTTGCGCTGGATCGGCCAGCACAAAAAGATTACGATTGCGTGTGCGGTAGGACTAGTAGTGTTAATTGTCGTGGGTATCTGGGCATTCGTAATTGCTCCGGCCGCCACTTTGACAATCGGCCTTAGGACTACTTCGGCTAATTTCTCAGAAAATGTCACTTTTACAGATAAAGCCGAGGAAGAAAAGGCTGCTGAAGGCCAGTTCTATCTGACCGAGAAAAAGATAGAGAGTAAAGCCGAAAAAGAATTTGAAGCAACTGGCAAAAAGGACATTGGCGAGCATGCTAGCGGCCAAATTGCGGTTACGGCGTATCTCAGATCTGGTTCCATTGTGGTCCCGGCAGGCACGATTTTTACCTACAAAGGACTGGCATATTCATCGGCTGCGGCGATTACGCTCGCTTATGATGGCTCGGATGATTCCGTATGTCTCAACAAGGGAGACACAGCCAGCCTAGTAAAGAATGGCTGCATGGTGTCTGGGAGGACAGATGTTGTAGCGGTAGAGCCTGGCGAAAAATACAACGTAGAAAAGTCTGAAACCGGCTGGAGCGTCGGGCTAGATGTTACCGCATACGCCTATACTGCAATGACAGGTGGTACTTCTAATGTTATTACCGTTGTACAGCAGTCAGACGTTGATGCGATCGCCAAAGATATTCAGACTTCTAGCGAGTCTGACAACAAGGCAAAGCTATACGACACAATTGATAAAGATACTAATATCATCATTGATAGCAGTTTCAAACAGCACATTGGCGACGTTATCTCCACCCCGGCCGTTGGCGAGGAGGTCAAAGAGGGCGTAAAGCCAAAGGTCAGCATCACTACTACCGATACAGTATTTATCATTGACAAGACCAAGGTGGAAGAGTTTATCTCAGAAAAGGCCAAACTTGCCGACAATTTCAAAATCTACACAATGAACGACCCGTTCGTTGAAAACTTCGTAAAAGCCGAAACCGGGTACACTGGCAAACTAAAGACGTCTTATACCTCTGGTCCAAAAGTTACCGAAAACGAAATCGTAGAAATCGTCAAAGGCAAAGGTCTAGGTGTAGCGCAACACGACCTCAAGGACATTGACGGAATCGGAACTATCAAAATTGACACATCATTCCCATGGGTAATGTCAATCCCGAACAATCCAGACAAAATTACAGTGAATTTGGAAGTAGCAGAGTAACAAGTAGTGTGGAGTTAAAATGCGAATAATTGGCCTAGATGTAGGTGAAAAAAGAATTGGTGTCGCAAAAGCAGATTCCGGCACCAGAATCGCTATTCCAGTAGGTTTTATTCTAGTGGATGGTAGTGAATGGCAAGAAATTGCAAGAATCGCCAGAATGAATAATACGGACTGGTTTGTGCTGGGTTTGCCGCGCAGCAATGATGGCAACGAGACGGCGCAGAGTATGTATGTGCGAAATTTCGCCAAGATTTTGGTAGAAAAGATACCAAATGCTAAAATTCGCTTTCAGGATGAGTCGCTGACATCAGTTGAGGCAGAAAGTAGGCTAAAACAGCGTAAGAAGGAATACGAAAAGGGTGAAATTGATGCTGAGGCCGCCTCAATTATCTTGCAAGATTTCATGGAAAATTTTAGGGCTACAGAGATAAATGCTGAAGGAAGCGCGCAAGATTCTTCCGCAAAAACAGAGGTAAATACGGTACAGCAAGTGGCACAAAATGCTGCGAGTATCGCCAAAAAGGAGATGAATAAGGCCACCTTGGAGGCCAAAAAGGCCAAAATGAAGACCAAAAAAGCGCTGGGGTGGTTTGTAATTCCACCAGTGTTAATCGTCGTTATCCTGCTTGGAATCACAGCAGTACTGAAGTATCGCGACCACGTACGTGCCGAACGTGAAGCCGAGTATGCTCGCCAAGAAGCCGAAATGAAGGCGGAAACATTTGACTTTACCATAGTGCCTGGTGAAACAATTTTTGACGTAAAAGAAAAGCTAATCAAGCATGGTTATACCAGTGAAGAGGTAGATGCGGGGTTTGCTGCGGACTATGATTTTGACTTCTTAAAAGAACGCCCGGCTGGCGCTAGCCTGGAGGGGTATTTGTATCCGGAAACGCATAATTATTATGCCGATGCCTCCGTGCAAGACGTAATTACGAAATATCTAGAAGGAATGCAGACTGTAATACAAGAGAATAACCTGCGCGAGAGATACAGAGAGCAAGGTTTGAGTCTGTACGAGGGAATTACTCTAGCTTCGGTGGTGCAAAAAGAGGCTGTGCCTGGGGAACAGGCGACAGTGGCGCAAGTGTTTTTATCTAGGCTCGGTCTGGGATGGAAAATGGGAAGCGACGTGACGGTATCTTATGCGCTAGATGTAGTAGATCCAAACCGCGAGATTTACAGAGATAATTCCACCGCGCTCACGATAGATTCTTGTTACAATACTAGATTATATACCGGGTTGCCTTGCGGACCAATCTCTAATCCTGGTCTTTCATCTCTGATGGCAGTAGCCGAACCGAGCGATAGTTCTTATCTCTATTTCTTGACAGGAGACGATGGAATGATGTATTATAGTTATACAGAGTATGAGCACAATCAAAATGCGATTTTGCATTGTCGGGAACTCTGTAACATTTCGTTATGACAAAAAAAGATAGCAAAATTCATTTTCAAAATTTGAAAAAAATTTTGCCTTATGCTATTACTGCTATAATCATTATCACTGTGGCCGCGGTGGGTTCGTTTTCAAAAAGGAACGCCGCAACCACGCTTAGCCTTGATGCTTTTGCGCGAAGTGATTATAAAATTTCCGTAGACCAGTTGTCAGAGTTGTATGTGGTCGCGGATATTTCTGATGCACTAAATCTCGCCAGCGCGTCTGACGTGGCTTCTAACTTTGTGGTAACTACATCTATGTATGATGCTGGACAGACTGCAACTGGCAAACTAGAAAAACCTTCAATTACTAACATTATCGTATCGCGTGGCGTGATTGAGTATGTAGTAAAAGAAGGTGACACCATGGACTCTATCGCTTCTGCGCGCGGCCTAACTACCGACCAGATTCGTTGGTCCAATAAACTTAAGACCACTGACATTTCGGTTGGCGATACTTTGTATTTGCCAAGCAAAGCGGGAATTGTTTATACGGTAAAAGATGGTGATACGCTGGAATCTATTGCCTCTACTTATGGCTCCAACGTAGCGGAGATCACTACTCTGAACGACCTAGAGGTGTCTGGTATCTCCGAGGGGATGCGCATCGTAATCGCGGGTGGCGAATTACCAGAGACTGAGCGTCCAGAATATGTCGCTCCGGCACCGCGTTATACCAATTATTACTATTCGTATCTAGGTAGCACTTCGGAGCGTCAGGATATTACCGTGCTCGGGTATTTCTATGGGCTAGGTGGCCCTTATGGAGCCGGTCAGTGTACGCAATGGGCTTGGTACAAGCGTCAAGATTTGCCATCCACGCTAGGCAACGCCAATACTTGGGCAGCACGTGCTGCGGCAGCGGGATATACCGTCAGTCGTGAACCTGTGGCTGGTGCGGTATTCCAGACGTCGTCTGGTTGGTATGGCCACGTGGGATATGTAGAGGCGGTCAACGGTGATGGCTCTATCTTGGTATCAGAAATGAACTACAACTATCGTCCATACATGGTAATTCAGTCCACAATTCCGGCAAGTGCCGTGGGAAGTTTTAACTATATTTGGCCGTAAACTTCACTTTTGAAAGCCGGAATAATGCGTGAATAAATAATTATGTTATAATAGTTGTATGTTTAGTGATACTGCGAAAGTCAATTTGAAGGCCGGTGACGGTGGCAATGGCGCCGTATCTTTTCGTCGCGAAATCTATATCCCGAAAGGCGGACCGGATGGTGGCGATGGTGGCAAGGGTGGAGACATTATTTTTAAGGCCGACAAAGACACCAATACTCTAATAGATTTTCGTTTTACGCCGATTTTGACCGCCGAAAACGGCAAAAATGGCTCTGGCACTCGTTCTGCCGGACGCAGCGGCAAAGATTTAGTTGTAGAAGTGCCGATAGGTACGATCGTGAAGCGTGACGGTGAGATTTTGGCAGATTTGACTCGTGATGGCGAGGAGGCCATTATTGCGAAGGGCGGCGAGGGTGGTTTTGGTAATGCGCATTTCAAAAGTTCTACTAGACAGGCACCAATTATTGCCGAAGTGGGCGAGCCTGGGGAAGAGTTTGAGGCTGAGATAGAACTAAAATTGCTAGCAGATGTTGGACTGGTGGGGTTGCCAAATGCAGGAAAATCTACTTTCTTGTCCGTGGTTTCCAATGCGCGTCCAGAGATAGCGGACTATCCATTCACGACTTTGACGCCGCAACTCGGCGTAGCAACAATTGACGGTAAAGATATCCTGATAGCAGATATTCCGGGATTAATTGAAGGCGCCTCAGAAGGAAAAGGGCTCGGGCACGACTTTTTGCGTCATGTGGACAGAACCGCCGTTTTGTTGCATTTGATTGATGTATATAATAATGATGCTGGCGAGGCGTACCGCGTGATACGTGGGGAATTGGACAAGTATTCCGACCTTCGCGATCGTCCAGAGGTGGTCGCACTTACAAAATGTGAGGGCGTAGACCAAGAAATTATCAATATGCAGATGGCGTCGGTTCTCGCGGTGAACCCTGATGCGAAAATTTTTGCAATTTCTAGTGCTGCGCACACCGGGATTAAAGAGTTGCTGAGAGAACTGAAGCGTGTCTGCGAGGCTCGCATTGAGCGAACCCAAGCGGATTCTGAATCGCCTACCGAGCCGAGTACCGGACAGTACCGGGCGCAGGCCCGGCTAGGCGATGAAGAATCTGCCTGGCGCGAGGCGAACCGCGAGCAAAGCAGACACGATTCAGTTCCTACCATCTCGCTAAGTCCGAAGGAGACGAAGACGACCTGGAAAGTGGAAAAAGTGGAAGACGAAGAAGGAAATACTAAGTTCGTGGTGACTGGTGAAAAAATTGAAAAGTTTGCTCGTCGCACAGATATGAATAACTATGCCAGCGTCAACCGTTTGCGTGATATAATGAAAAAACTCGGCATTCGCGCTGAACTGACTTCGCGAGGCGCAGAGCCAGATTCTATCATATCGATCGCTGGAAAAGAGTTTACTTTGGTTGAAGATTGGTAAATTGCCAACTTGTGGAAAACATTATTACAAAAAAGTCAAAATTTCGCTTGACAACGTCCTGCTTATGCTTTATTATTAGATTAAGCTGGTACGCTTCACAGGGGTTCCACTGATTAGTTAGTGGAGTGTGGAGACTTACATTAATAATCAAAAACAAACAGAGGATTAAAACAAACCAATGTGCCCCAAGGGTGGGCGCGCATCAGCGCGGAACCGGTCGTAAGGCCGGTTTTTTCTTGGTATTGATTTTTTATGCGTTTTGTGGTATAATAAAAGGATAGGAGGGTCGTACTTTATGGTAAGTTTTGGTAGTTTTTCAGCGAAGGGGTTATCCCTGGACATCGTACGCAGGGTTTCAAGTGGAAGCATGAGCCCGGAAGGGCGAGATGCCGAAAACTGGTCCGTCGTTAAAGAGACGGATGGTACCTGGACCGTGCGCTGCTGCGGAGATGTGATGGCGGCATTCACCAATGAAAACGCCGCAAAGGCATATTTCCGTAGCATGACATCCAGATAATCGTAAACACTACCGCAACCACAATGCGATTCTATCGCATTTAATTCGTTCTGCGGAGCCTTGGCTCCGCTTTTTTTATGTTTTTATAGATTATTCCTGAATTGTGCGGCGCTCAGTGACAGTTCGCAGGTAGACACAACTCTTTGACATATCTAACAAATATGGTAGAATAATAAATATGATCAAGTTTACGATTATCACACTTTTTCCAGAGGCTTTGGAGCCGTATCTCAAGACTTCTATGATGTGGAAGGCGACCGAAAAGGGCTTGGCGGAGTTTGATTTTGTGAACTTGCGAGAATTTGGGTTAGGGCCACATCGCAGCGTGGATGATACGCCTTATGGGGGTGGCGATGGGATGTTGCTCAGGTGTGAGCCGGTTTTCGCGGCAATTGAATCTGTAAAAGCAAAAGACCCGACAGCAAAAGTTATCTTGCCGACACCTGTCGGGGAGATTTGGAATCAAGAGATGGCAAGGGAGTTGCAACAGGGGAATTTGGCGAGCATTGAGCGAGCCCAAGCGGAACCTGAATCGCCTACCGAGCCGAGTACCGGACAGCACCGGGCGCAGGCCCGGCTAGGCGATGAAGGTTCTGCCTGGCGCGAGGTGAACCGCTCGCAAGATTCCTCTGTTGCAACTACGCATTACATCATCTTGTGTCCACACTACGAAGGGTACGACGAGAGAATTCTTTCTATCGTGGACTACAAGATTTCGCTAGGTAAATACGTATTAACAGGCGGGGAATTACCGGCACTGATTATTATTGACTCGGTCGTGCGGCTCATTCCTGGCGTACTGGGCGGCGAGCAGTCAGCGGCAATTGAATCTTTTTCGGATGGGGACAACTTGGAGTATCCGCAGTATACAAAACCATACGATTTTCGTGGCATGAAGGTGCCGGACGTCTTACTATCTGGTAATCACGGCGAAATTGCCAAGTGGCGCGCAGCGCATAGCGGCAAAGCCGCATCTCGTCCATGAAGGCAGAAAATATGCTATAATGACCTTATGAATCTGTCGGAATCTGTGGGAGAAATCAAAGGTATTGGGCCAAAAACTCAAAAAATCTTGGAAAAGGCAGGGATACGGACCGTTCGGGATTTTTTTTACAACTTGCCGAGAGATTACGAAAACTTCCGCGCTCCACGTTCCATTGGCGAAATGCGCCCTGGCAGAGTACTAATCAAAGGCCGAATCAGCCGACTCACTACACGGCACGCCAAAAGCCGTAATTTGTCCATCACTGAAGGTGTAGTAAAGGATAACACTGGCATGGTACATGTGGTTTGGTTTAACCAAACTTACCGCGAGAGACAACTGCTGCCGCATAGAGAATACTACTTTAACGGAGTATACGAACTGAAAAATGGCCGTTATCAACTGACTGCGCCAGACGTAACACTAACTACCGATATAGACGTTTCTAGCGGCATAATGCCTATTTATGCGTCACATGGCAAACTAAAAACCGCCTCTTTCAAACGTTTTATCAAAGATTCGCGCGACAAGTTTGCCGAAATCCCAGATTTGATACCAATGGTAAAACCAAAAACGCGCAGCGAGGCACTCTTCAAGGTGCATTTCCCGAACACCATGAACGACACTATTGTGGGTCGCAACTATTTGGCGTACGAGGAGTTGTTTGAACTAGTTTTGGCGGCAAAACTGAACAAAAATAAAAATTCGGCACTAAAATCCATAAAAATCGCTTTTGATGTTGAAAAGATTAGGGATTTTGTCGGGAAATTACCGTTTGCTTTGACTAACGCTCAGAGAGTGGCGGCGTGGGAGATTTTTCAGGATATGGAAAAAGAGCATCCGATGAATCGTTTGCTGCAGGGAGATGTCGGCTCGGGTAAGACAATGGTGGCAGCCATGGCGGCCTATGAGGCGATTGTGGCTGGGTTTCAGGTGGCGATTTTGGCGCCAACTACGATTCTAGCGAATCAGCATTACGACAGCCTGAGCAAACTCTTGACGCCTTTTGGGGTGAATGTAGCGCTACTGACGGGAGACAGTGCCGGCAAGGCCGAACTTCGCAAAGATATAAAAAACGGCAAAATAGATTTGGTTATTGGGACGCACGCGATTTTGACAGATTCTACGGAGTTTAAGAACTTGGCTTTGGCGATTATTGATGAACAACACCGTTTTGGCGTACAGCAGAGACAAAAATTAATAGAAAAGTCACCTGATGGCTTTTCACCGCATTTACTGTCAATGACCGCCACTCCGATTCCGCGCTCTTTGCAATTGACGGTGTTCGGGGATTTGGACGTCTCGATTCTGAACGAGTTACCAAAAGGTCGTCAGCCGATCGAAACACATATCATGCCAGAGATTGAAACACGAGAAAAACTCTATCCAAAAATCAGAGAGACCATCAAAAACGGACAGCAAGTGTATTGGATTTGCAAGTCTATTGAGGATGGCACGCTGAGTTGCGACGATTTTGGTAGCGAAAACTTTTGGAATTCGGAAAAAATCACAAAAGGCGAAACCACATCAGTAAAATACCGCACAGAGAAACTACGTCGTGTGATGCCAGAACTCACAATTGAGTACCTGCATGGCAAAATGAAGCCAGAAGAAAAAGATGATATCATGGAGAGGTTCGCTAGGGGAGAAATACAGATACTAGTATCCACGACCGTGGTAGAGGTAGGCGTAGATGTACCAAATTCTACCCTGATGGTAATAGAAAATGCCGAAAGTTATGGCTTGGCGCAGTTGCACCAGTTGCGTGGTCGCGTTGGGCGTGGCAGCGTAAAATCTTATTGTTTCCTGCTTACGGCGGGAGACATGAAGCCTTCGGAGCGGTTGCGTGAGGTGGAGAGTTCAACTGATGGTTTTCATCTAGCAGAGGTAGATTTGAAGTTGCGCGGTCCGGGCGAAATCTACGGTTCTCTGCAACATGGCGCACTAGACCTCAGATTTGCGTCAGTATCAGATACGAAATTAGTCAGGCGAGTGCAAGATGACGTAGAAAAGTTCTTGCAGACGGAGCCAAATCTTGACGAATACGAGGAACTTCGTTCTGGAATTCAGAAATATCAACAGTTAACAAGATTAAATTAGGGATAAGATATGTTCAGAAAAACTAACAGAGATAAGAAAAACAGCGGTGGTACCGTACGAATAATTGCAGGGGAATATCGTGGCCGCAAAATTAGCACCCCCGGTGGGCACACCCATCCAATGGGGGAACGCGAGCGAAATGCACTTTTTAATGCGCTCGGAGACGCAGTGAATGGTACATTTGTGATGGATCTCTATGCTGGAAGTGGCGCAATAGGGATAGAGGCGCTCAGTCGCGGAGCAGCGTTTGTGATGTTCATAGATAATGACGAGCGTGCCGTCCAGACGATAAACGAGAACTTGCGTTCGTTAGGGGTAGAACCATTCCGTGGCGGCGCGCTAAAAGCAGACCTAAATGTGGTGCTGCGAACCGCAACTGATAGATACCCAATTGTAATTGCCGACCCGCCTTACGATAAATATGACGTAAAAATCGCCAAACGCGCAGCTCGAGTGGTGAGTGATGGCGGAACGTTAGTCTTGTCGCATCCAGATAAAGCGCCAGAAATTGACGGTTTTACTCTGTTAAAAACTAACAAATACGCCAATGCGCACTTGTCTTTTTATCATAAAGATGTTTAAGATAAGTATATTATTGATTTTTTAGCAAAAGTGTGATATAATTAAGGTATAAGGAGTTTATTATATTATGTACACTGATGAAGAAAAGAAAGAACGTCGCAAGATTATCTTTGCTGCTACTTCTGTAGTTGCCGTGATTTTGATTTTGATTGTCGCGATCGTAGTGGTTGCTGCGAACAAGACATCTCAGCCAAACGTCGGCGGTGACAACAATACGCAAATCGCGATTGACGAAAGCAAGGATGAGTCTAAGGACAATAGTTCGTCAAAGGTAGAGGCAGAGACGAATAAAACTGACAGCCAAAAGACCAATACTTCTACGAAGACTACCGTGACGACCAAGACTACGACGAATACTACCAACAACGAAAATAAATCTTTGCCGGATACTGGTCCGGAAGAGATTTTGCCGATCGCGTTGATCGCTGGTGCGTTTGTCGCTTATGTCGCTTCAGCGGTAATGGCCAAGCGCAACATTGAAGCCTAATCAGTTTAACTACAAAAAACGAGGTTAAAATCTCGTTTTTTGTGGTATAATTAAGTCAGGCCCGAGTGGTGAAATTGGTATACACGTGTGCCTTAGGAGCATATGCCGTTTGGTGTGCAGGTTCAAGTCCTGTCTCGGGCACCAGAATTGAATATATGGTCAGTTAAGAGGTTCGCCTCTTGATTTTTTTATGATAATATGATATAATAGTAGAGTATCCCTTGGATTGTATCTTAAAAAGTTGGAAGGTTTGAAGAAATTATTCCTGGGGGACATTTATATATGGAGGAATAGAAAAAATGATATTAAAGTCGATGATGATTTATATTGAAGGCTTGAAAGAAAGTCTAACGAACGCTAACGCTTGCCGCGACACGGCCGAACAGGCTATGAAAGACGCCAAGTATGCTATTTACAAAAATAGCATCGAGATGGGCGAGATTAAGAAGGAAGTCGCAAAAAGGAGTGCGACACTAGACAAAAATCAGGCTCTGTTTGAAAAAGCCTGGGGAGAAAATCCTGGCCTAAGAGAGAAGTTTGAAAGAATGCTTGATGAGCACGACGAGGCTTCCAGGGTTTGTGACGAATACCGCGCAAAAGCAGATGAGGCTTTTGCGGAAGGCAACATCCCAAGAAGTAAAGCGTTTCGCCGAATGTCTATAGAGAAAAAGGATATTTGCGTGGAACTTCAACAACAGATTGGAGCAGTTCGTGACTTACTTAGAAGTTCTTATGGCATAGAGAAGAATTATAATGCCCATAGGAAAGAAATTGAGGAGTTGAAAACCAAAAAGACAGAACTGCATGAGTGGGAGACGATAGAACTCGCACTCAAAGCAGACGCCGACAAGGCGGAGAAAGTCTATAACGTATTAAAGCTCAACGCAACGGCATGCTGGGAACAGTTTGACGACGCGTGGCGCCGATATTACGAAGTCGCTATGGAACTTGGCGACGTTCCGGAGGAAATGCGTGGAGATGCAAAAGTCATTTACAAACCAGAAGAGGAGCAGACAATGATACTCTTTGGAGAGCAAGACCCCGAAACCGGCAAGCGCCATGGACACGTGCAACTCAACAACGAAAACGACGATATTATTTATTATCGTTCACCTAGAGGGCTGCACGGTGCCAGAAACTTTACTGGAAAATATCAGCAACAAACTATTGAATAAAAAGCCAAAAACCTTCCAACGAAAACGCCAGTAATGATTACTGGCGTTTTTTTAATGTTCGCATTACCACCTATTCTTTGCATATCTTTGAGAAGATTTGCTATAATAGGATAAAAGGAGTTTTATGGAATTCGTCAGATTGAAGTATGCCAACAATAAACTAATAAATGCTAACCTCAGGGAGCATCGTGAAATTATTGATGATTACGTGCGCAAGCGCGGGTATACTTATCTGGGTTTTATCCCGACTTTATTCGGTCCGAACGGAAAAATGCTAGAACTTGACTTGATTTTCAAGAAACCGATCGCAAAGACTGCTGACGCCGCGAAGAAATAGTTTTTTGCGGCTACAAGTACAACATCTCGGCAATGTTGCCATGGCAGCCAATGCTATTGATTGATTTTTCTGTGAAATATGATAGAATAATATTCTGAGTAGTTTTTTTGCTTTCTGCTCAAAAAAAGGAAGGGGTGTGTACTTTATGAAAACAAAAGCAAGAACAATAAGGGTTTCAGTGCTAATCTGTGATGTTCCGAAAGTGGAAACTTATCCAATCCGGAGCAGAAATGGCGAACTGATGACTAATCGGCTGAAGCAAATTCTGAGCGGAAGTCTAGGGCACAGTCATGGTCGCGGACATGATGACCATTCAGTGGTAAAACTGATCGGCGTCAAATGGGAACCTCCCTACACGATTCTTCAAGAATTGATGACGGACCGTATCGCTTTGCAAGCGGAAGTGTTGCGTCGCGATGGCCACAGCAAACTGACTGATGATGGAGCGTATTTGATACCAGCAGAGGCGACAGACGAATATATTTCGAAATTGGTGCTGTTTGAGATCAGGATGAGAAAGGCCCTACGCCAAGAACTAAGAATGCTTGACGCAGCAGCAAAAACAGAAAAAGCAACGTAACCCCCTATCCCCGCTAGTAGCGGGGATTTTTATATAATAGAAATTGTCGTTTTTCAAGACTTGCGCCACATAAAACGTTTGTGCTATAATTCTACGTAGGATGGGAAAAATTGCGAGGTACTTAAATCAACTTATTATTGGCAACGTGTTTGACGCGCCAGAGATTCTTGATGCATATTCTACAGATTTATCTATAATGAAAGTCAAACCGAAGTATGTCGCATTGCCGGAGTCTACTGATGATGTTCGTAAATTGATGAGGTTTTGCTATCAATTGGCATCAAAAAACATAAAAATCCCAGTCGCAATACGCGGCGCCGGATTAGATGAGATGGGTGCAGATCTCAGCAATGGCCTTGTAATTTCTACAGAAAAATTAAACAATTTGCTTGAGTCTGATAAACGCGAGAGGCTAGTGCGTGTACAGGCCGGTATCACACTGAAAGAATTAAACACAGCACTTTCTATTAATGGTCTGACGATCCCGATTTGCGGGCATGACTCTGATACCATTGGTGGATTAATCTCTAACTGTCCGAGTGACAATTATTCTGCAAAATATGGCGGCATCATGAACTACGTTGAGAGAATTGAAGTCGTGTTGCCAAACGGTGATATTTTGCAAACTTCGCGACAGTCTAAGCACACAATTGCAAAGAAGATGCGTCAGAAGACATTTGGAAATGAAATTTATCAAAAAATTGCAAAGTTGGCTGCCGAGAACAAAACCACACTTGACAATATCCGTAAAAATGGCGCTGGCTTGGCTGGATATCCAAATATTGCGCGCGCTGAGCGCAAGGGTTCAGTAGATTTGTTGCCTTTATTCTTTGGTGCTCAAGGTACACTCGGCGTGATTACAGAAGTGATTTTGCGCGCTGTGCCGATCCGCAAAGAAACCAAACGTGTGCTTGCAACTTTTGACAATTTTGTAGTCGCACAGAAGTTTTTGGACGTCGCAAATTCTTTGAAACCACGCGAGTTAAACATCTATGATATTAATATCATACGCACCGCAGAGGAGACTGGTAAGCGACTGAGCGAAGTCACACGCAAGATGGATAAGGGATTCGTGGTTTTTGCGAAATATGACGACAAAGTAAATTCTTGCCTTAGAAAGATCGGCAGTCTTCGCAAGGTGCTGCCACGTTCTACTCAACTGATTTTGGAGTCCGGAAAGACGAAGAGTGTGCTAGATGAATTTGAGAACTCATTGGTGAGTTTTCTGAACTATACTAGACGCGGAGAGCGCGTGCCGGTCTTGACAGATTTTTATTTGCCGGCACATAATCTTGAACGTTTTATGACTGATTTGGACCTTTTGGAAAAGAATCTGCACCTGAACCTCGCGATTTATGGCTCTTATCCAACTTCTAATTATAGTCTGCGGCCAAAGTTTGATTTGACAAAAGATGATTATCGCAAGAAAGTTGTGACTTTCCTCAAAACCGGTGCGTACATCATTAATCGTCAAGGTGGTTCTATCACTGGCGGTGCGCCAGAAGGTCGCGTGAAGGCAATTGTGACGAATGACGACTTGTCTGAGTCAGAAAAGCAACTCTACATCGCGATTAAGAAAATATTCGATCGTTATGACATCCTTAATTCGTCATCAAAACTCGGAGCCAACACAAACTTCACAATTACGCATTTTAGGACTTCGGGTTCTGCCAAAATTATGGTATAATATACTAAATTATAGGAGTTATTATGAAGACAAAATTCAAGAAACTTTCTGACACTCGTGTAGAAATTACCGTAACGTTAGACGCTAAAGATTTGAGTGCTGCAAAAGAAAAAGCAGTAGAGAAACTCGCCAAAGAAATTCGCGTGGAAGGATTCCGTAAGGGTAAAGTTCCGACAGAAGTAGCCAAAAAATTCATTCCAGACAATGATCTAAATGCAGAAACGATTGACTATGCTGTACGTTCAACCGTAATTGAAGCCTTTAAAGAGAACGAGAAGTCTCCTTTGGTGCTTCCGGCCGTTAATGTAACAAAGTACGTTCCAGACGAATCAGCAGAATATACCGCCACCGCCGATATCGTGCCAGAAGTAAAACTTGGTGATTGCAAGAAACTAGGCGTAAAGAAAGAGACGGCAAAAGTATCCCAAAAGGACATTGAGGGCGTGTTAGATAATCTCGCTGGCTCCTTTGCCGAAAAGAAAGTCACAAAGCGCGCCGCAAAGACTGGCGATGAAGTAATTATAGACTTCGTAGGCAAAAAAGATGGTGAGGCCTTCCAAGGTGGTTCAGCCAAAGATTATCCTTTGACGCTCGGCTCCAAGGCATTCATCCCTGGTTTTGAAGAGGGAATTGTTGGCCACGAGCCTGGTGATAAGTTTGACTTGGAACTTACCTTCCCTAAAGATTACGGCATGAAAGATTTGGCTGGCGCTAAGACGGTTTTTGAAGTACTCTTGAAGCAGGTAAACGAAATCACGAAACCAGCAATTGATGATGAACTCGCCAAGAAGTGCGGCCCATTCAAGACTTTGGATGATTTGAAGAAAGACATCGAGAAGAACTTGTCGGCTCAGAATGAACACCAATTGGAAGAAAAATACAAGAATGATTTAGTTGACGCTCTCGTAAAGAAGTCAAAGGTGTCTGCGCCGGAGATTCTAATTGATGACCAGATGAAGATGATTCGCAGCGACATGGAACGCAATGCCGCCGCGCAAGGCATGAGTTTTGAAGATTATTTGAAGCGTGCTGGCGAAACCATGGAGAATTGGGAAAAAGAGGCTCGCAAGGTAGCCGAACAACGCGTAAAGGCATCTCTCGTGCTTCAATCTTTGGCAGTCCAAGAAAAAATAACTGTTTCAAATGATGCCGTAAATGCCAAAATTGCAGAACTCAAAGAAGTCTACAAAAAATCGCCAGAAGCACAAAAGTCTCTCAAAGATCCAAACGTCAAGAACGATATCCGCAACAGGATGATTATTGAGGAGACTCTCAACTATCTAGTAAAAACGAACTCATAATATCAGGATTGACCAGAAGCCCAGAAAAGCATAAGTGCTATTGACATTTATGCTTTTTTGTGCTATAATGGAAGTATATAACACAAAAAGGCTCTGAGTGATTTCAGAGCCTTTTTATGCTTTTTGTGCGAGACTTTATCTTGCAAAGTGTGCGAATGCACGGTTTGCTTCGGCCATACGGTGGCAGTCTTCTTTCTTCTTGAAAGCAGCACCGGTTTCGTTGTAAGCATCTACGATTTCGGCCTCCAAACGCTTAGCATATGGCATACCAGAGCGAGCGCGTGCGGACTGTACGAGCCATGAAAAGGCGAAGTGCATTTGACGATGTCCCTGAATTGGGAATGGAATCTGATAGTTAGCACCGCCAACACGGCGTGATTTTACTTCAAAGTCTGGCGAAACATTAGCGATGGCTTTTTCTAGCACTTCTACTGGGTTTTCGGACTTCAATTTCTTTGCAGCACCTTCAATGGCAGCGTAGACTGCACGTTCTGCGGCTTGCTTCTTGCCATCAAGCATAGACTTGTTGATAAGTCTTTGTACATAGATGGACTGATACTTGCGATCAGGATTTACTTTGCGTTCCAAAGATTTAGTAGTTTTGCGTGGCATAATTACTTGTCCTCCTTCTTCGCGCCGTATTTAGAACGACCTTGTTTGCGACCTTGTACACCCTGGAGATCCAAAGTGCCACGAACAACGTGATAACGCACACCTGGAAGATCTGGCACACGACCGCCACGAACTAGCACAACTGCGTGTTCCTGAAGGTTGTGACCTTCACCGCCAATGTATGCCCAAACTTCTTGGCCGTTAGTAAGGCGCACACGAGCAACCTTACGCATAGCGGAGTTTGGTTTCTTTGGGGTCTTGGTTGTAACTTTGATACAGACACCACGTTTCAAAGGCGCAGCCTTTTCATAGCGCTTAGTCTTTAGGGTATTCACGATGGAACCAAGTGCTGGAGATTTTGACTTCTTGTGAGCCTTTTTGCGTGGCTTACGAATCAACTGATTAATAGTTGGCATTAAAATTTCCTTATATTATATATAATTATATTTGCCTCGCTTACAAGTACAGCAATAGTAAACGAGATGAAACTCTTTAGTTAATTATATCACAAACTCGCAATTTTGACTAGAGTTATATATTTCATGGTCTGAATATATGTTTTTTTATTTTGCTTAGGAAAATTCGTGGTATAATTAGCATAAGGAAAATAGGAGGTTTATGATAAAAGTTGCAATTAACGGTTTTGGGAGAATTGGACGGAATACGTTTAAAATCTTGAGCGAGCGAAAAGATGCAGAAGTAGTTGCAATTAATGATATTACAGACGCCAAGACTCTGGCGCACCTTCTCAAACATGATTCTTCCTATGGAACTTTTGATAAAAATGTTGATTATACAGAAAAGTCCATCATCGTGGACAAGCATGAGATTCCGATTTTTGCAGAAAAAGATCCCGCCAAATTGCCTTGGGCAGACTTGGGGGTAGATACGGTAGTTGAGTCAACTGGCTTTTTTACCAACCCAGCGGACGCAGCGAAGCATATTGAAGCCGGAGCCAAGCGCGTAGTGATTTCTGCGCCAGCGAAGGGCGAAGGCGCCAAGACGATAGTGATTGGTGTAAACGAAGAAATCGTGACGGATGACGATGATATATTGTCAAATGCCTCTTGTACAACCAACTGTATTGCACCAATTATGAAAGTACTTGAAGATGAATTCGGCATTGAAAAAGCCATGATGACTACCGTACATTCGTACACTGGTTCGCAGAGGATTCTTGATGCTCCAGCAAAAGATTTGCGCGAGGCACGTTCGGCGGCGGAGAATATTGTTCCAACTACTACTGGCGCGTCTAAGGCAGCGGCTCTTACTATTCCGAGCCTAGCCGGCAAATTTAACGGTCTGTCAGTGCGTGTACCAACGCCAGTAGTATCGCTTTCTGATATCACCGCTATCATCAAGCGCGACACCACCAAAGAAGAGTTAGTAGATTTCTTTAAGCGCGTGGCAAGCGAGCCGTACTACGAAGGCATTATCGGCGTAACCGAAGAAGAATTAGTCTCGTCAGATTTTATCGGCGACCCGCACTCCGCAATCGTAGACCTACCGCTAATTGACGTCGTGGGCGGCAACATGATAAAAGTTGTTGCTTGGTATGACAACGAGTGGGGATATTCCAACCGTTTGGTTGAACTCGCGGTAGATTTTGGAAAGGAAAATTAGTGGAAATTTTCATCGGAGCAGACTATCGGGGTTTTGAGCGCAAGAACCAACTGATTCGGTACTTGGAAGAAAAGGGCGTAGAAGTCATTGACGAAGGCGCGTATGAGTATCGTGAAGGTGACGATTTCAACGTGCCAGCAGTGAAAGTTGCTCAGGCTGTACGAGATAATATCGGCTCGTTCGGAATTTTGATTTGCGATTCGGCACACGGAGTGACGATGCAGGCGAATCGCTTCAAAGGAGTTCGTGCAGCAAATTGCGACTCGGTGGAGTCAGCGAAACTGGCACGCGAACATGATGATGCAAATGTATTGTGCATGTCTGCCCACTTTGTAGACGAAGATTTAATGAAGCAAATCACAGATGCGTTTTTGGATACATATTTTACAAATTTGGAACGTCGGGTGCGACGTATAAATCTTTTAGACGAAAGGGAAGATTATGCTTAGAACAGTTTCAATCGTGCCATCCATATTGACCGACGATAAGGTCAGTTATCATACGCAAATTGAAGAAATCAACAAATTTACACGTCGCGTGCAGATAGATGTGACAGACGGTGTTTTCGCGCAAAATCCAACACTAGACATTACTAATATTTGGTGGCCAAAAGGGTGGGCTGCAGATTTACATTTGATGGCAGCATATCCGTCGCAGCATTTGGACACGATCCTGAAATTGTCGCCGTCACTCTGCATTTTGCATGCCGAAGCGAGCGAAGATTTAACACCGACTTTCAATACACTAAGAGAAAACGGCATAAAACTTGGCTTGGCACTTTTGCCGTCGACCTATCCCGGTCTAGTAAAACCGTACATTGACATGGTTGATCATGTATTGATTTTTGCAGGTCAACTTGGCGCGCAAGGCGGGAATGCAGATTTGATGCAGATGGAAAAGATTCCACTAGTGCGCAATATGAAGCCAGAACTAGAAATCGGTTGGGATGGCGGCGCAAATTTGTCAAACATTCGTGCCCTAGCACACGCAGATTTGGACATTATCAATGTAGGCTCGGCGATTTCCAATGCAGAAAATCCAGCGGAAGTATACGCTCAAATGGTAGCCGAGATTGATAAAAACGGAGTAGTGATTTAATGGCGCGAATCGTATCATTAGGGTCGGCTTTGCAAGACATCTATTTGATAGATCGTGACGATTTTGCACCGACAAAAATTGGCAATGATGCGATTTTTGGCAAAGTATTAGTCGGTGGTAAAGTAGATATAGACAAATTATCGTACGAAGTTGGCGGAGGAGGGATAAACTCGGCAATTACTTTTGCTAGACACGGACACGAAGCGATTTTTATGGGGAATATCGCGAACGATTCAGCAGGACACGCAATACAGAGAGTCTTGGACCGCGAAAGTATTGACAGTAGTTATATAGAGTTTGTTGACAAAAAATCTACCGGGACTTCAGTAATAATGTTAGATTCTCGTGGCGGAGAGAGGACGATTTTGACGCACCGGGGAGCAAGTGAAAAATGCGATAATTTTGACGAGAACGATTTGGACTTAATCCAGCCGGACTGGTTGTATATTACAACTCTCAGGGGTGATTTTGACACACTAAAAAGATTTATTCGCAAAGCAAAATCGCTAGACATAAAAATAATGTTTAACCCTGGAGTACGGGAGTTTGATGATGTCAAAGCCCTAACCCAACTGTTGTCAGATATAGATGTGTTGAATGTCAACAAATCTGAGGCGTCACGCATCGTACCGGGGGTGCTATTGACAGAGTTGTTATACCATTTAAATAACTATGTGGAGACGGTGATTATTACAGATGGGCCAATGGGTGGAATCGCAGGCAACAGAATAGATAGTTATCGGTTTGGAATATACGAAGACACGCGCGTAAAGGACGCGACCGGAGCGGGAGATGCGTTCGGGTCGGGATTTTTGGCACACCTCGCAGGTGGCAAATCTTTCCGAAGTTCGCTAATCTTCGCTTCAGCAAATTCCACGTCCGTAGTATCGCAAATTGGCGCTAACCGCGGAATACTAACCGGAACGGAATCGCTGCACCCGATGCCAATTCAAAAGTTATAAGGAGAATTATGCTAAAAACAGAGGAAGAATTATTAAAAAAATTGTCCATTGCCGACCTTGAACGGGCGAATGCTTATGCGAAAGATTTAGGACAGGGACTACAAATCGTGCGTTCATTTCCGCAAGGTGTAACGATTTTTGGCTCAGCAAGACTACCGCAGGACAACAAGTTTTGCAAAATGGCCTATGAACTGGGCGGGCTCCTGGCCAAAAACGGCCACGCCGTAATTACGGGCGGTGGGCCAGGCATAATGGAAGCGGCGTCGCGCGGTTCTTATGAGATTGGTGGACGTTCAATTGGACTAAATATTACATTGAAACACGAACAATTTCCAAATCCATATCTGACCGACTGCGTGACGTTTGAGTATTTTTTTGCACGCAAAGTCTCGCTGGCAATGGCGGCAAAGGTGTTTGTGTTTTTCCCGGGAGGGTTTGGCACGATGGATGAATTGTCGGAAATTTTGTGTTTAATGCAAGAGGATAAAATGCCAAAAATGCCGGTATTCTTAATAGGAAAGAGTTACTGGAAAAGTTTTGATCGCATTATCAGAAAAATGGTAGATATGAAATTGATCGGCAAAACTGACCATAGGATATTTAAAGTCACCGACGACATTAATGAAGTCGTGCGCGCCGCAAACAAAATCGGGCATCCAAAGATTTCTGAGAACTTCTATGATGGCTTCCGAGAAGCAAGCGCGATTGATGCGGAGTAAGGAAATATCTCTAAACTATGATTTCCTGAGGCTTACACACTTCTGTTGTGGTTTTCTATTTTGTTGTAAATAGCACTCACGAATCTGGTCTAAATCTCATTACGCGTCCGAAAGGAATTTATCAGAAAACCATATCCGCAGCCACGCAGCGGAGGGACCTTCCGTTGCCGCGGTTGTAGCGGTACGCCGGCCATACGCCACCGGAATTGAAGTACAGGTTGTAAGCCTGCGAAGCAGAAACAGCAGTACTAGACCAGTAGAGGGCGTACCCAGTAAAGTAGT